>JBILCR010000227.1:0-4350 GCA_044353055.1 Flavobacteriales bacterium | reverse complement strand
CTTTGCTAACAAGGGGTGAATTAAACCCCGGATCTGTAATTTGAATGCGCAAAAACGAGTCGTTCAAAAAACGAATATCATCCTCCACTTTTAAAAAATCGGGCGTTGAGCCTTCAACCGCAAGGCTATGAAAGCGGGTATAATCACCTATTAAGGTACCATATAACTTTCCATCGAGACGGGCTTTGGTATAATGCAAAACCTGAATCCCAATTTTATTGGGCGGCGCCATCAGGCCAAATACCGGTGGCAGTTGAATAAGAACTACCGGGAATGCGCTGTTGAATATCTCGATTATCCGATCAACAATGGCTGCGTCGTTGATGTCAATTTCGTTTGCTTCCAAGGAATATTAAACTAACGTGCTAAAAGTATAAATAATACTTGGTTAAACACATTCCTCATATTCAAATGCTTAAATGAATTATTTATAAGATCATCCAATCGATATTTAAGTAAACGTATTGAGGAACGCTTTTATAGAGTGGAATGTGACAATTCATTACACATGAAATGCTTTTTTGAAAAGAGCCCCTATTTACGGTACCAATGAATCTAAAGGTGATTTTTGTTAATGAAAGCATCCACTTCCTATCCCTTTTGCAAACCCGAGGCTTTGAGTTTTCAATTTGTATTTATGTTAAGCAATAGTTTATTCAATTAGCCTATTGTTGGCCTATCAGTACTTGATAAGAAAGTATGGTCAGATGGTATCTAGCACCCATTATATTGCCTCGAGGCAATAATTATCCCTATGGAATTTAATTAAAACAAACATAACGAACATTTTCACCCAATAGGCAAATACTCCCCTAGATGGATTTAGTGAACCAATATTTGACGCACCGCCATGCGTATGCCCAAGGCAAGCTCATCTGTCGGCAAATCGTTGGCATCATTACCAAATGGATCCTCTATTTCTTCGGCAATCAACTCCAGACTCGCCAATACATAAAATACAATCGAAACCACCGGAATTACCCAATATCCGAGCGAAAACACAAAGCCAAAGGGCAGGGTCATCACATAGAGGAAAATAAATTTCTTCAGAAATACCGAATACGAAAATGGTATGGGAGTTTTACGAATGCGTTCGCAAGCGCCTACTGCATCGGTGAAATTATTTAACTCGTTTTGAAAAAAAAGCAACTGCTCCGGAAGCAACTGCTCTTCTTTGCGAAGGTGTTCCATCCGAATAAACATTAGCAATGCAATACGATTCGGCACATGGTCGGCAGGTGTATAGGCTTGGGGGTTAAAGTCGGGTGTTTCTTCAAGTTCGGAGTGGTGATGTTCGCCGCGTAAATGATTCTTCATGGCAAAGGCGTAGTTCGGAATCATTGCTGCAAAATAGGACGCTTCATCAGGAAGCGCAGAACGAACTTTCATGGCCAAGTTACGGCTCGAATTTACCAACGAACCCCAAATTTTACGCCCTTCCCACCAACGCTCATATGCCGTATTGGTTCGAAATACCAGTAGCATCGAAATCACCATACCCAATACCGAATGGATTAATGAGAGATTTTTTATATGACTTGTATCGCTCAATTTCCATACCTCCATTTCGAGCCAAGCAACTAACCCTGAATAAATGCCTATGCTTATGATTATTGGAAAAAGTGTGCGAAAGGTGTCGGCTTTGTGGAACTTGAATATGAGCAGAAACCAATCGCGGGAATTGTATTTTACCATGGGAAATTAAGTTGGATCGTATGCGAGCACAGGACTCAGCCAGCGCTCTGCTTCTTCTAGGGTAATGCCCTTTCGCGTTGCATAGTTTACCACCTGATCCTTTTCAATTTTACCCAAACCAAAGTACTTACTTTCGGGATGTGCAAAATACCAACCACTTACTGCCGCTGTAGGATACATCGCAAAACTCTCGGTGAGCGAAATTCCTGTGTTGCGACTTGCATCAAGCAGTTCGAATAAATGCGCTTTCTCGGTATGGTCGGGACAAGCCGGATAACCCGGTGCCGGACGAATTCCACGGTAATTCTCCGAAATTAAATCTTCGTTAGAAAGTTCGTCTTCGTTAGCATAACCCCAAAATTCGGTGCGCACACGCTGATGCAATCGCTCGGCAAAGGCTTCGGCCAAACGATCGGCAAGTGCTTTAAGCATGATGCTGCTGTAATCGTCGTGCGCAGCTTCGAATCGTGCAATATGTTCTTCAATACCAATGCCCGCAGTTACGGCAAATCCGCCGATGTAATCCGATATTCCTGAATTTGCAGGTGCAACAAAATCGCTGAGGCAATAATTGGCCTGTCCTTCGGCTTTTTTGTTTTGCTGACGCAGATGGTGGACCGATTTTAAGATTGAAGAGCGGCTTTCATCTGTGTAAATGGCCACATCATCGCCTATCGCATTAGCCGGCCAGATGCCCACTACGCCATTGGCCCTCAACCACTTTTCATCGACAATTTGCTTCAACATACGTTGCGCATCATCGAATACTTTAACAGCCTCTGTTCCTACAACAGCATCCGCTAAAATCGCAGGATATTTTCCGTATAATTCCCAAGTAGAGAAAAATGGTGTCCAGTCGATATACCTCGCCAATTCTGACAGATCATAATTTTCGAGCACCTTAACTCCCGTAAAATTGGGCTTTTGAATGCTTCCTGCAGAATAATCGAGCTGCAACCTATTCTTACGCGCCTCTTCAATGGCAATGTATTCTTTGTGCTGTCCACGGTTGGCGTGTTGTTCGCGGATGCGCTCGTATTCAACATCTAGATTACCCATAAAAGTGCCTTTTAGCTCACTATTCAATAGCGAACCGGCCACCGGAACTGAGCGCGAGGCATCTAAAACATGCACCACCGGTCCGCTATAAACCGGAGCAATCTTAACGGCAGTATGCGTTTTCGATGTAGTAGCACCTCCAATCAACAACGGGATTTTAAATCCTTGCTTTTCCATCTCGCGGGCTACGGTAACCATTTCATCGAGCGATGGCGTTATCAATCCGCTCAATCCGATGATATCGGCTCCCACTTCTTTCGCTTTATCCAAAATCTTCTGATACGGAACCATCACACCCATATCCACCACTTCGTAGTTATTGCAACCCAATACAACGCCAACAATATTTTTCCCGATATCGTGCACGTCGCCCTTTACAGTAGCCATCAATATGGTTCCGTTGCTGCTGCTTCCACCCGACTGCTTTTCGGCTTCGATATAAGGCAACAAGTACGCCACCGCTTTTTTCATGACACGAGCCGATTTTACTACTTGCGGCAGGAACATCTTACCGCTTCCAAACAAATCGCCTACGATGTTCATCCCATCCATTAAAGGACCTTCGATAACTTGCAGTGGGCGATCGAAGAGCCGACGGCATTCTTCGGTGTCTTCGTCGATGTACTCCACAATTCCTTTTATCAAGGCATGTGACAATCGTTCTTTCACAGGAAGCTTGCGCCATTCTTCGTCTTTTTCCTGAACCTTGCCTTTTGCCTTAATGGTTTCGGCAAATTCAACCAAGCGCTCGGTAGCATCGTTGCGGCGGTTGAGCAGTACATCTTCGACACGCTCTAGCAAATCTTTCGGAATTTCTTCATACACCTCGAGTTGACCGGCATTTACAATGCCCATATCGAGTCCGGCGCCAATGGCATGGTACAAAAACGCACTGTGCATGGCCTCGCGCACGCGATCGTTGCCGCGGAAAGAGAACGAAATATTCGACACACCGCCACTCACGCGGGCACCGTGCAAGTTGGCTTTAATCCAACGCGTAGCTTCAATAAAATCAACTGCGTAATTATTGTGTTCCTCGATTCCCGTTGCAACGGTTAAAATATTGGGATCGAAAATGATGTCTGTTGCAGGAAATCCTACCAGCTGGGTTAAAATGGTGTAAGCCCGCTGGCAAATAGCGATGCGGCGTTCATACGAATCGGCCTGCCCCTGTTCGTCGAAGGCCATCACCACCACTGCGGCGCCATAACGTTTTACAAGTTTGGCCTGCTCTATGAAATTCTCTTCACCTTCTTTTAACGAAATCGAATTCACGATGGATTTTCCCTGCACGCACTTTAGTCCGGCTTCGATCACGCTCCATTTCGAAGAGTCGATCATCACGGGCAATTTGGCGATATCGGGTTCGGCCGCCATAAGATTGAGGAATCGCACCATAGCCGCTTCGGAATCGAGCATGCCTTCGTCCATGTTTACATCGAGAATTTGCGCACCGCCTTCTACCTGATGTAGCGCCACGGTGAGGGCTTCTTCGTAATTGCCTTCGGTAATGAGGCGCGCAAATTTGCGGCTTCCGGTAACGTTGGTGCGCTCACCGATGTTTACAAAATTGGTCTCTTTGCGAATGGTAACTGG
>JBILCR010000226.1:0-4352 GCA_044353055.1 Flavobacteriales bacterium | reverse complement strand
ACACCCTGCCTCTGTGCCTTGAATCGAATAGTTCCCGAAATGTTTTGTTACATATTCTACAAGCAGTGCATCAGCTTCGGCCGCACCAATAATTTCAGCCCCAAACCGCGTAACTTCTACGAGTGCCGTATGCGCAGAAAAGGGCAAAACATATACAAACTGAGTTGAATTTTGCTGATCTATCTCAAAATCCATAAAGCGGAATGCCGTTGGATTTTTTATTTCATCTTCAGTTTCTATCATCCATCCTATAAAACTTTGATAGATATGGCTTTCTCCAATCTTAGCATTTTTGAAAACCGGAGGTCTGGAATCGAAAATGTAATTGGCCCTAATTTTTCTGCCATTTAGAGGAATAAACGGCCCCTCATTGTCGGTATAAATCTGATTTACGGGTTCATTAATTTTGTCCCATCCATAGTGTTCCGTTAATCGATGTATGGCACTATACAAATCGATGCTCGACACGTGATTGTAACTGTAAGGTTCTATGGATTGAATGGTATCGCCAGTCAAACTTACCTGCTTCCATTTATGCGAAATTATAGATTCTAGGTCGCTTGAAATAGGATCTTCAGCATCTGCCCAAAAGCAGAACGTTTTATCTCTTTTCTCTTTCGCATCGGGGTCGATGAGTAAGATGCTCTTGTTTAATAAAAGGTCATTTTGATGCAGTTGCATCAATAAAAGGGATGCAGAGGCGCCAACCCCGCAAAAAATGTAATCATATTGCTGCGAATCTAATTTTTGGTTGTTTGTGTTTTCCTTTTCCTGCATTAATGGTACTTGAGTTAAGGCCCTCGGCTAAATAGCTGTTATTTCTATACGACCAATAGTGCATGGTAATAAAAACAGGATATTCATGAAGTTTGGTGGATGGATTTTATTCGTTTATCGATGATAATTGATGGCGATATCTATGTGATTAACAATGGATACCATATAATTGTTGTCCCCCATCATCGTAAGCATAGATTATTTCATCTATTTGTTAAACGCTATCTGCTCAAATGCGTACTTTTCCACCCAAAAACCAACGCTATGAATGAAGAAACAAAAACATGTCCGCAATGCGAATACCCTTACGCATATGCCATTGATGACAATAAGTTTGTTTGTCCCGATTGTAATTTTGAATGGAACGCGAACGAAGATTCAAACGATAGATTTATAGTGAAAGATTCGAATGGCGCTATTTTGCAAAATGGCGATGCTGTTGTGGTGATTAAAGATCTGCCCGTTAAAGGATTCTCTAAAGCCGTAAAAGCCGGCACCAAAGTTAAAAACATACGCTTGGTAGATGGCGATCATAACATAGATTGTAAAATTGATGGCTTTGGCGCAATGGCGCTGAAATCGGAGTTTGTTCGAAAGGCAAATTGAAATTAATTCTTAAATAATCTAAAGAGTGAATAATTGGGAATGCATTTATCGTAATATTGCAATATAAAAATAGAATCGTGGGCGCCTCTAAAACCGATCACTTTACCGACAAACAAAACAGCATTGCCGCATTAGCCAAAGCGCTGGGGCATCCGGCACGAGTTGCCATTGTGGAGTATTTGCTCAGCGTAGATTCCTGCATTTGTGGCGATATTGTTAACGAACTTCCTCTTGCGCAGCCTACGGTTTCGCAACACCTCAAAGAGCTTAAGAGTGCCGGTATCATCAAAGGCGAAATCGAAGGCAATGCCATCTGTTACTGCGTCGACGAAACCGCCATTGAAAAATTGCAGCGTTATTTTGCATCGGTGGCAGACATCCTTAACACGAAAAAATCAGCGTGTTGCTAAAAATCAAAAAGCCATGAAATTATCAGACATCAAGAAACACCTCAATGAAGTTGAAACGATAAACTTCAAAATCGAAAACGGAACCACCGTTCCCGAGCATTTTCATGTTACCGAAGTAGGCATCATCTCTAAGCAATTCATCGATTGCGGCGGAGCTATCCGTCACGAAAAGGTAGCCAACTTCCAGCTTTGGAATGCCAACGACTTCGATCATCGCCTGAAGCCAATCAAACTGCTCGATATTATTCGCCTTTCGGAAGAAAAGCTAGGTATGGAAGATTTAGAGATTGAGGTGGAATACCAAGCACAAACCATCGGCAAATACGCGCTCGATTTCGATGGTAAAGACTTTATTCTTTGCTCTAAACAAACAGCTTGTTTGGCCGAAGACAGCTGCGGCATCCCTCAAGAAAAAAAGAAGCTCAGCTTAACCGAACTCATCAACCAAAATGCCTGCACACCTGGTGGAGGTTGCTGTTAGGCAAATCATCATGAAAAAATATACCGCCGAATTTCTGGGTACGTTCGCCATGGTGTTTTGTGGCACCGGAGCTATCGTTGTTAATCAGGAATTGGGCGGATCCATTACGCATTTGGGCATTGCTATCACCTTTGGGCTCATCGTTATGGTCATGATTTATGCCTTGGGCTCCATATCGGGTGCGCATTTCAATCCTGCTGTTACGCTGGCGTTTCATCTTTCTGGGTCTTTCGACCGAAAGGAAATTTTACCCTACGCTGCCAGTCAGCTCGTTGGTGCGCTGTTGGCGAGTGGCCTGCTTCGATTTTTATTTCCCGCCAATGCCATGCTCGGTGCTACGTTGCCATCGGGCACTGCATTGCAATCCTTCGTTTTCGAGTTTATCCTCGCCTATTTCCTGATGTTGGTGATTTTACACGTGGCGCGTGGCAGCAAAGAACAAGGCATGTTTGCCGGACTAGCCATTGGTGCTACCGTGTTGCTCGAAGCCTTATTTGCCGGTCCGGTGTGCGGTGCCAGCATGAACCCTTGGCGTTCACTCGCCCCTGCGCTGGTAAGCGGGCACACCGAACACATCTGGATTTATCTCACCGCACCTTTTGCGGGTGCAGCTTTTGCCGTCTTAACCTGGACCTTCCTCAATCCCCGGACTTCAGTCCGGGGCTAAATGCTCAACCCATGAAAATAGCTCTATTCAGCGACATCCACGCAAACCTGCCGGCGCTCGAAGCGTTCTTCGCAGACCTTGAAATCCGAAAGCCCGACGCGGTGTACTGCTTGGGCGACCTAGTAGGCTACAACATCTGGCCCAACGAGGTAATCAACGAAATACGCAAACGCGGTATTCCTACCATTGCAGGCAATTACGATTATGGCGTGGGTCGCAGTTCCGACGATTGCGGCTGTGCTTATAAGTCAGACTCCGAAAAAGACATGGGTTCGCAATCAATTGCCCTTACCAACCAGCTGGTGGGCCCAGATGAGCGACGTTACCTGCGTACCCTTCCGGCACACATGCAGCTCGAATTTCAGCTCAACAACGATTACTTGTTTCTTCTGATGGTGCATGGAAGCCCGCGTAAAATAAACGAATACCTTTTTGAGGACCGCGATGAAAAAAGCATGATGCGCATTTTGGAAAGCTCGAATGCCGATATCCTGTTTTTTGGACATACCCACAAACCTTACCACCGCACGTTTGAATACGAGCTCGATGGTAAAATAGCATACCGCCATGCCATCAACCTTGGTTCCATTGGTAAGCCCAAAGATGGCGATCCACGCGGATGCTATGTTTTGTTAACACTGAACGAAAACAGCAGTAAATACAACAAAGACAGCATCGAAGTAGAATTTGTTCGCGTTGCCTATGATGTAGAAAAAGCGGCCAAAGCAGTTGAAGCAAGCATCTTGCCTAGTGCTTACGCCGATATGCTCAGAAAAGCATACTAAAACCCCGGACTTCAGTCCGGGGGCAGGGGCAGTGGCAGGGGCAAGGGCTGGTCCGGTGACGAACCCTTCTACCAGGCGAAGCCTCCTGATGACGCTCCTTGCTAACGCTGCAAGTACACTCTGCAAGCGAACCTACCTGTGTACTTAACCAGCGCACTCAACCGATAAAATCCAAGTCTACGTCCTAGGATAAAGTCCAAGGAATGAACATCCCCTCTTCAACGTTAAAATAAGCTATCCTAAACGCCATGAGCAGATAACAATGGGTTAACAAATGTAATGTTATGGCTACAATTCAATAACGCGAATTCGAATTTAACTTAACTCGAGTGCATTCTGAATACATATTTGTGATTACGAGATTGCCTTGTTTATAAAAGAAATCGTGCTTATAAAGACCCAAGTGCCATTTCTTTATCACGAAAAAATCTGTGTTAATTAAATGTTTTCGAGCATGCCGTTGACTTAATAATAAATCAATCATTAAATAAGGAATTTGTAAAACGAAGGTGCTTTTTAGCCAACATGCCCACACAATCTTTGCGGCTCAACAACCTATATTCATTTTTATGAAAACAAATTTCACAAAAGTTGCTGCTCTTGCCCTAATCGCAATGACAGCTGGT
>JBILCR010000225.1:0-4357 GCA_044353055.1 Flavobacteriales bacterium | reverse complement strand
TTTCACTCGCTACCTTTGCATCATGCGTATAGCTGGTAATTCTCTCGCCCACATCAAATCTTTCTTTGAACAAGAACTTACTCAATTATATTCTGGCGATGAAATACGGGTACTTTTCCGATTGGCTGCTGGTCAAATCAACAAAATATCGCATCTGTCTTTGCATCTTAACCCTGACCAGCGCGTTTCTGAGAGCGACTTGCTCAAATATACAGCCTGGATAAAGCGTCTAAAAACGGGCGAGCCTATACAATACATTATGGGGTTTACCTGGTTTTTGGATTTGCAAATCGGTGTCAATCCTTCAGTACTTATTCCAAGGCCCGAAACAGAGGAGTTAGTGCATTTGTGCATGCCTTTTTTGAATGAAAGACGCTCTGCTTACGTTCTTGATGCTTGTACCGGTAGTGGATGTATTGCCTTGGGAATTAAAAGTATGTTTCGAAACGCGCATGTTGTTGGTTGCGACATATCGCCCGATGCTATCGAAACAGCTAAGGGCAATGGCAGCCATCTGAATTTGGAGGTGGACTGGCAGCAAACCGATATTACTAAACCGTTTTCGGTAGATTTTTCTTTTGATTTAATCGTTTCTAATCCACCCTACATTCCATCTTCTGAAGCTAGAAACATGAAGCCACAGGTTAAAGATTTTGAACCTGCTCTAGCTTTATTTGTGCCCAATGATGATGCCCTTCTTTTTTACAGGCATCTGGCAAAGATGGCGCTGCAAATGCTTTTTCCAAATGGGATGCTGGCTGTTGAGGTGCATTATGATGCCGCACACCAGGTAGCCGAATTGTTTTCGGAACTGGGTTTAAACAAGGTGGCCATTGCTCAAGATATGCAGGGCCATGAGCGCTTTGTTACGGCCTTTCGTTAATTATAAGTGGAAGGTTTATAATGGCCTTGTGGCTTTGGGTTTGAACTATGTAAAGCCCGGGTGCCAAGCTACTACAATCTACTTGAGGTGTTGTTCCTACAATTAATACACGCCCCTTAGCATCAAGTATACGATAACTTAATATGCTTGCGCCTTGTGGCATTTTAAAGGTAAACGATTCGTGTGTGGGATTGGGATAAATTCCTATATCGTTAGCATCAGGTTCTATATTTCCAACGCTATTGCCTATTTCAACCGAGGTACCTAAAGTATCGCTGCAAAATTCGTTTGCGGCAATAAGTTCAATCTCGAATACTCCCGCTTCTGTAAACACATGACTTTCGCTAGCTTGACTTGAAACGCTTTGCGAACCATCGCCCCAGTTCCAAAAATAGGTATTGGCGCCGCTGGCTTCGGCAGTACAGCTGATTTCGGCATTGGGCAGCAGTGCAATTTCTGGGCTTGCCATCAAATTATCTAGCGAAACCTGGGGCAAGGCATTTACCGTAATGGGATAATCTGCCTGCAGGTTACCCGGAAAACTAAACCGCAGCGTGTACGATCCCGCGGCAAGCGGACCTGCAACATAGCCCGAAGAAAGGCTGTTGGTATTAAAAAGTGTTGCCCCCGAAGCATTCAAAACCGATAGGCTTGCGTAGCTGTTTATAGCGGTTTGTACATTAAGCAAACCGCCGTTGCCGTTGCAATCGATGTCGCTCACATTCCATTGAGCCTGCAAATTATTAAGGAAATACGTAAGTTGAGCATTGTCTGCAGCTGCTTGCAGTCCTTGCAGGGTAGAGTCGGCCAAAAGGACAAAGCTGAGGGTAAGCGAGTCGCCGGGTTCTAGTGTGGTTGCTGCTGCTGTGCCTAGAAGTGCCGAAATTTCGCCCGAAATACTTGTGTTTCGTGTTTGCACCCCTGTAACCACAGCGGTCTTTTCGGCATCCGAAAAACCATCGTACAAGGTGATGGATGCGCCTGCTCCGTCGTTGTTAAAACAATAGGCATGAGTGCTTTGGTTATTCAATAGTTTAAATCCAAAGTAGCGATCCGATGTTTGTGTACCATACGCATATACCAGCCTTCTGTTGGCGTCGAATTGCGCCTGATTGCTGGCGCTGTTTTGGATATCCCAGTCGCTGAAAATTCCCAGCGATAGATTAGTGATTGGGGTAGTTCCAATGTTGCTCAGGGTGTATTCCATGGAACATACTGATGCCTCGTCTTCAATTCGGTTGCGTTGCCTTATCGAAAGTTGCTGACCTTCAGGTGTAAATGTAGCATAACGCGATTCAACCATTTCGAATGCGTCTGCCAGTTGGTGTAGCACCCGAATGCCCTCCTGGCGGGTAAAATCGTTATCGTAACCCGGAAGTGTAGCGGCATATACGTTGTCGAATGTTTGTCCGTTTACGGCAATCATTAAACCTGAGGCGTAGATCTGTGAGGTGCTGCCGTTGTAACGAATGCCTAAACCATCAGTGGCATAATCTGCGTTATAACCAATGCTGCCTCTTGAGGTAACGGTAGTTTGAAGAAGTCCGTTCGTAAAATCGTAATAATCGCGATGCACCCGAATCTCGATGTATTCGAATGCGGTATAATTCATCGAATTATCGGTGTAATTCAATTTAATGAGTAAATCGGTGTTGTAGGGGATGTTGTTGAGTAGACGAATCGAAAATGCGTTATTGGCAGAAACTCCGCTCAAGGTGCCAATGCTTCCTGCAGCATGTTGCCCGTCGAGAATTTCAACATTGGCATTGTTGCAGCTTATGCTCACATTGAGGGCCGAAGTAGGAGCGAGGTAGTTAAAAAATGTTCCACTTAATAAAAGGGTGTCGCCCGCCTGAATAAAAGTGCTGCCAGCATTTGTTTGTGCGGAATAATTGTTAAAACGCACCGAAGGCAACTGAGGATCAGAAAGGGCCCGTTCCATGTTTAAACGGCCTGCTCCCAGCAATTGCTGATACGAAGCATTTCCCGAATGTGTATATATCGATGTGTCGGCCGTAACTCTGAGCCTTTCGGCTACCTGATCGGCGGTATATTCAGGAAAATGACTTTTAACCAGCGCCGCGGCACCCGTTACAAGTGGTGCCGAAAAAGAGGTGCCCGAACTCACGTCGTACCCGTTAAATGGCCAGCAAGAGCGAACAAGTTCGCCGGGAGCACAGATGTCGACCGTAGCGCCAAAGGTAGTTTCAGGCCATGCAAGGTCAAGAGCACCTGTGGCAGCCACGCTCATAACGCCTTCGTATGCGGCCGGATAGTATTTTTCGTTGAGCGCCGAATTTCCTGCAGCGGCAATAATTAGCGCCTCTCCGTCGATACGGGCATATTCAATAACATCGGCGCCAAAAGGATCGGGAAAGGTACTGCCCCAGCTTGCATTTATAATTTTACACCCCAAGGATACCAAATACACAATGCCTTCGTATCCATAACTAAAGCCATTGGCATCATCGATGCGCACCGGCACAAATTTACATCGGTACGAATTCCCGGCCACTCCAATGGCATTATTCACCGTAGCAGAGCTCATTCCTGTGGTAAACATACCGTGTGGCGAAAGTGTAGCCGTTGGGTTGTTGGTATTATTGGCCGTATTCCATCCCCTAAAATCGTCTATGTACCCGTTATTATCGTCATCGATGCCGTTAATTGGATCGGCGTAGTTATACCGCACATTGCCCAAATCCTGATGATCGAACTGTATGCCGGCATCGGTAATTCCAATAAAAACGGTGGTGTCGCCTTGCTCAATGTCGAAGGCCTGAAAGCTGCGTATTAATGCGTGATGGTATTGCTGCCCAATTTGTGGATCGTTTGGAGTAAACATGGGTTTGGCCACCATACGCGGTTGCACCTGTTCCATCATACCTGTAGCCAATACGAGCTTCAATATTTCAGCCAAGGGTTTGTTTGACGAATAACGAATTTCTACCCATAAGCTGATGTCATGTTTAATGGGCTTCTGCAGAAGATTTTCTGAAGCGATTCCATTTAAGAACAGGGGCTTTAACTCGGTAATTCCTATTTGATTGTTGAGTTTCTTAAAATCAGGCGCGGCATTCAGATTATTAATTTGTGGTCGAAATTCCTCCTTGAGTTTCACCAATACCTGACCCGCAACAAAATCGCCTGGTTTCAAATCCTTTGGATAATACATATTTTGACCATACAACCCTAACAGGGGTAAGCAAAACAGGTAAAGCAATATATTTCGTAATGGATTATTCATGGTGCAAACGCAGTATAATCGTGTTAAACGATAATGGGTAAAAAGGTTATTACGGAAGTGCCCCATTTCTTACGCAGGGTTATGTTTATTGATGTTTTTGTTTTAGAAGATCCTCGAGATAGTCAATTTGTACTTCTTGAATTTCCAGTAGTTTTTTATTCTGATGTATGATCAGGTGGTCCATTTTCTCGCTCAGCAGTTTAATCTCCAGTTCAGCCTTTAGATTT
>JBILCR010000224.1:0-4360 GCA_044353055.1 Flavobacteriales bacterium | reverse complement strand
CGACACATAATTATTTTCGAGGCTATTCGCTGACTCGTTATTCTGATAGGGGTTTGATGATACGGCCGGATTGCCGGGAGCTACACGGCCTATGATAAAGGCAAGGAGCGCAACAACAAACAAAACAGGGATAAAGCCCAATATTCGTTTAAGTAGATAGCGCCCCATGATGGCTAAGGTTGCGTAACGGAGAGGCTTCCGATCCAAATATGAGGACGTTCACTGCAGAGTCTTACCTCACCAAAACGTTTATGAAGAGCCACCTTTTTTGTAGCATTATAAAGGAAAACATAGGGTTGCTCGTCTTTAACAATATCCTGCAAAGCGTTCATTAGGTTCTTTCGTGCTTGTGGATTCATCTCGGCATTGGCGCGCTCAATGAGCGAGTCGCATTGTGCGTTTGAAAAACCTACAAAATTGCTGCCTTCGGCACTCCAGCTGGTCGAATGCCAAATTTGGCGAGGGTCTTCGGCTTGCGATGAAGATGACCATGCACCCAGCATCGCATCGAAATTATGCGCATAAGCTTGCTCGTAAAAGGCTGAAAATTCAAGTCCATTTGGACGAATCTCGACGCCTTTTCTTAAAAATGCATTTTTAATGATGCGCACCAGATCTTCAGTAACGGGCGAAATCATATATGAAACACTTATTGAAAGGGGGACACGCTTGCCCCCAATAATTTTATCGCGAATGCCGTCGTTATCAGAATCGGTCCAACCGGCCTCGTTAAGCCATTGGGCGGCTTTATTCTCATCCTGTTTTTGGCTTAATGGGTGGGGCTTATATTCTTTTTGGGCAGGTAAAATAAATCCATCTATCGGTGTGGCTTTACCGCGGGCTACCACCGCAATTATTTCATCCACAGGCATAAGGCAGGCCATGGCCTTTCTAAGATTCTTGTCGGTAAAAAAGGGTATTCGCTCACTGCCCGGCTTTAAATTTAGGCCCATATAGGTATAGCTAAACGATTGTAAAATTTCATGCTGGTATTTCGATGAAAATTTATCGTCTTTTTGCAGCCGTTCCAACGCTTCGGCCGAAAGTTCGGATGTGAAATCGATCTCTTCGCGTTTCAACGCTAGAATGAGCGCCTCCATATCGCGAATTACCTTAAACAGGATGCGATCGGGGTTGTTTTGATCGCCGGGGCGTTCACTCGCATCGCCCCACCAATTTACTTTTTTTTCGAGGCGTATAGACTGTCCATTTTCCCATGCCACTACTTTGTAAGGCCCTAAGCCGTCGAGCTGGTTGATGACGCGCGCTTTATCAGGATGGTTAAATGCATCGGTAAAGCGCTTCAACGTTTTTATTTCTAAAGAGTCGGAAGGTTTTCTTAATCCTACCACCTGAAACTTACGCAACGCTTTTAAGGGGTCCCAAAAATCTTCTTGAAGCAATATAACAAACGAAAAAAGGGTGCGGTTATCAAAGTATTTTTGCTTCATTCTCACAATGAATGCATTTGAATTTTGCGGATCTTTTTCTACCGATACTACATTATCGAAAATCGATTTAATTCCTGCAGCGTTAACGCCCGGACAAATAATGGCTTTAATGCTAAAAATGGCATCGTCCACATCAACGGACTTACCGTTATCCCAACGCATATTTTTTCGAAGAATACAGCGGTAACTCAGCGAATCGGGCAGTACTTCGGGCAGTGTTTCTAAGGCATCCGGAATAAGTTCATTGTTTACAATATCAAGCTGCACCAGTTTTTTCTGCGTGCATTGCATGATCATGTTCTGATAACCGTCGTTGTTGTTTACCGGATGCAAGCCATTGGGTTCGGCCAACATATGCACAACAACGGTTTGCGTTTTTAACTCACGCTTCTCAACGCAACCCTCTAGGAGCAATAAAATACCAGTTATTGCAGCAAGGCTTCTATATAAATTCGTACGCATCATTGCTTGATAAAGCGAGCCGATTTAACAGCGTTTCGGGTTGAATAGCGAATTTCGTAAACACCCGAACCCCATGTATCAACAGGAAGTGTGATGGTACCCGTTGGTAAATGTTCAAATACCGCAACAAGGGCTCCGGTAGCCGAATATACTGTAAGGTTTGATGCATCATCTGTATGTTCTGAAAGGACAATTTTAACAAAGTCGATGGCCGGATTAGGGAAAATTTCGAGCGGTTGAACCGATAGATCTTCATATCCTGCAAGCTTCACCACTTCAATAAGTTCGGTAAGACTATCGCTTCCGCAGGCATTTTCAACAATCTGGGTTACTGTCCACTCGCTTTCAAACGGAAAGCTAAACGCCACCGAATCGCCAGCAACTACTTGATTATTGATGAGCCACGTAACGTTTTGGCCCTGTGCAGCACTGCTGCTTTCAAAAACTACAACGAAATTCGAAATCTGCTCCCAACTAAATCCTGTTTGTGGACTTGCGCCCGGTACCACCAAGATAGGTGCGCTTATTCCGCTGCATCCGTTTAGGTCTATGTAATTGGCAGTGTAAAAGGTAGAGTCGGCAGGATTGGCAAAGGTGCTTAATGCATTGGCATCGAGAACTCCTGTGCTCGGATTCCATTGCGCCGAGGCCACGCCAACTATTCCCAATTCAATACCTGGTGCGCCGCAGGCAATACCGCCTTCGCTCAAGCTTGGAATTACAGATTCAAAGATAGTTACCCGAACCGTATCGGATGCTTCGCAGGCACCATTTAAACTTACAGAAACAACAAATTCAGTGTTTTCGGTAATAGTTGCTACTGGGTTAGCTATTCCTGCATCGTTAAGTAGCGAAGCATTGTTCCAGATGTAGGTATTGCCTCCCGATGCGTTTAAATTAATCGGTGTTCCGATGCATACGGTTGTATCGTTTCCGGCATTGGCCTGCACGGATCCGCTAATTTCAACACGCACTGAATCGCTGGCAACGCATCCCAACGGTGAGGTGGCTTCAAGATAAAATACAGCGTCGTTTGATAGGTTAACTGTGGGATTTAAGACGTCGATAGCGCTTAATGCTGGATGGGCATTCCAGGCAAAACTGCCTGTAGCACTGCCGTTTAGTTGAATCGGCACACCTGCACATGTTTGTAGGTTGGCGCCTGCATCCACTTGGGGCAATTCCAGCACGATAACTTCCACGCTATCAATGGCAGCACATGAACCGGGAGCCGTAGCATTTACTGCAATCCATCCCGAATTTAACGGCATTCCCGTTACGTTGAGGTTATCGATATTGCTGAGATTAAAATCGGCTTCCCATGAGACCGTGCCGCTTGTTTGGGCGCTTACCGATACAATTTCGCCCAAGCAAAGCGAGTCGGTATTGGCCGCAATACTGAGCAATACTTGCGGGAGTATGGTAACCGTTACTGAGTCAATATTTGCACAACCTGCTGCTGAGGTGGCTGTAAGGTAAAATGTAGTGTTCTGATTGGTAAAGGCCTGCGTTGAAATACTTGAAGCATTTGCAACCAAGTTTGCGGGTTCCCAGGTTGTGGTAGCAACACTGCTCGTTCCGCTGAGCTGAATATTGTCGCCATTGCAAATGCTTTGCGGTGCACCCGCATCAACAGTTGGAGGTACTTCGGTTGTAACAGCTACTGTAATGGATTGGCGTAATGCGCAGGAGCTTAAATACACCGTTTCAGTAGTTTGGGTAGGAAGGTAGGTTAAGGTATCGTTGCTGCCTAAGTCGTTGCTCATGACCTGGCTGCCCCAAAAGAAACTGTTGGGTGTAGCTCCGCTTAATACAATGAGTTCGGCATTACTGCCCAAACATGCGGTATCGCCCGATGCGATAAGTTCGGGTAGGGCAGAGCCAATGCTGATTTGTCCGTTGCCTCCTTTTGTAGCTCCATTGGGTGGAAATTCGGTGAGCGAGTTACCGTCGGTGGTTCCATTGACGCCGCCGTTAATATTTACACTTCCTAACGCATGGCTCAGTTGCACAAAGCCGCCGCCGCCGCCGCCGCCCGGACCTTCGCCCTCAGTAATGTTGATGGGTAAATCCTGATTGCCCCCATTGCCCCCTTTTGCCTCAATGGTAATTCCAGAGATGCTGAGAGCGCTGTTCACCACTACGGCACCACCGCCACCGCCGCCGCCGGCTCCATCATTTCCTCCACTCACAAAACCGGGCGTGGTATTTCCGCCGTTAGCTCCGTTGGCCCTTATAATTCCATTTCCATTAATGGCGTCAAACGAACGAATCAGTACAATGCCTCCACCATTTCCGCCGTTTCCCCCATCATCACCATTTTCTTCGCCGGCGCCTCCACCGCCGCCCATAAAAACACGTTGTCCGCTGTAAAGTAGCGGTTTACCTCCTAGGCCACCGTTATTGCGACGGTAATCGCCACCATTGGATGGGCTGCCGGGCGGTAA
>JBILCR010000223.1:0-4363 GCA_044353055.1 Flavobacteriales bacterium | reverse complement strand
GCTTTTTTGTCTATCGGATCGGCATTAGGTGTGAACACACATGTTCATCGGCCGTTGGGCAGCACGCATCATTCGATGCGGTTAATGCGTACCCCAATCCTGTTGAACATACCCTTATGGTATGTATGGAACCCAAAAGTACTGATTTGGCTGGTTGCCATTTCAGTTTTAGGAATACACTGGGGTCAGTTGGTGCTATACGGCCATTTGCCGCGATCTGAAAATTCTATAGATGTATCTGCTTTGCCCACGGTAATTTATTTCTTTGAATGGGTTACCTTACAAAGCCGTTCGGTGAAGAAAATCGTTAAGAATTAATGGCATGTCAGAACAGCTTCTGCTTTATTGTTCTCGATGGTATTATGAAGCAGTTATGAGGGGAATAATGAGCCTAATCCTCCGTTTTGGTTTGAACTACCATAATTATGTATTGGCCTTAATTTGAAATGTGTTCCCTAACACTAAAAACAGAATCGCAGTATAAAACTTGATCCTTTTTAAATGGCTAAGAAATGTTAAAAGCAGACGGATATTCTACTTGTGTGAGGTATAATCCATGCGCTGGCACCGAACTTCCGGCCTCAGAGCGGTTATGCGATTGCATTATGTGCTCAATTTCTTTAGCATGGAGCTTTTCTTGTCCAATATCGAGCAAAGTGCCCACTATGGCTCTAACCATATTGCGTAGAAATCGGTCGGCACGAATTCGGAAAACGGCAGTATTCCCATAATCAGTCCAAAATGCTTCGGTAACAGTGCACAGTGTTGTATGCACTTGTGTATTTGATTTAGAAAAAGCAGAAAAATCATGACGCCCCAACAAGTGGGCGGCCGCCTCATTCATTTTATCGAGATTTAATTTCCCAAAAACATGATGCGCGTAGCCTTCAAGAAATGGATCGCGTTTACGCATAATTTGGTATTCGTAACTCCGCGCTGTTGCCGAAAAACGAGCATGAAGTTCAATAGGTACCTCAAAAAGTGCTTCACAGAGTATACCGGGCAATCGCATGGCATCTATGCGTTGTAAAACGTAACTAGTATCGTTAATAGGTACTTCCAAATCAAAGTGGGCGAAAAACTTTCGGGCATGAACACCGGTATCGGTGCGACCGCAGCCTACCGTTTCAACAGGCTGTTTTAAAATAAGACCCAGCGCCTTGTTGAGCGTTTCTTGCACACTCGGAGCATTGGGCTGAATCTGCCATCCATGATACTGCTGGCCGTTATACCTTATACTTATAAAATACCGCACTATGCAAAGGTGCTATTTTTGTTCCTAATTTTCTATAAATCGTAATTTGTATAGAGAGAATACATCGTATTGGATTCGAAAGTTACAGGTGTATTTAAGATATCAGATGAGCTTTTGTAAAAATGAATACTTTTCCACTTCTTGCCGAAATGGTATAATTGGTAGAAACGCACGTTTCAGAGGCTTGTGTCGAAAGATATGCCGGTTCGAGTTCGGTCCTGCGGCACAAAAAAATAGTGGGATTATATTTTATTTTGAACTATTTTTTTAAGTTTGTAACGGAAATGTTGAATGGTAATAGAAAGTAGTTAATCAGCCTTATTAGATATACCTTAAATATTATATTATTTTTTTTTGATATATCATCGTAATAAGCGGTAAACAACTTTCTAATACTTTAATTAAAAAAAAAGAAACCAACAATTAATAAATATGGAATCAAGAGAGGGAGTAGTAAAAATTGGCGTTTTTTATGATGGGAACTATTTTTTACACGTAAGTAATTATTACAATTATTTTCATGTAAAACGTAGGAGAATTAGCATATCTGGTTTACACAATTTTATCAGAGAGCAGGTCGCGCACGAAATGAATTTAGACCAGCGCCTCTGTCATGTGGTAGATGCACATTACTTCAGGGGAAGAATGAGTGCCTACGAAGCATCGCAGCGGGGCAATCAATTATACAACGATCGTTTGTTTGACGATGTATTAATGTCGGAGGGCGTTGTTACCCATTATTTACCACTTCGTGCACGAGGTCCGCGCAAAGAAGAAAAAGGTATTGATGTATGGCTCGCTTTGGAAGCACTAGAGTTGGTATGGTTAAAGCGATACGACGTGATGGTACTGATTACCGCAGATGGCGATTTTGTGCCGCTTATTCGTAAAGTTAATACCTTAGGAACTCGTGTAATGGTATTAAGTTGGGAGTTTGAATATACCGATGATACAGGACGCGAAATTATTACACGCACTTCGCAAGACTTACTCGATGAAGTAAGTTATCCGGTAGCGATGCACCACCTTATTGATGCTCACGGAGGTTCAGAGTCATCAGTAAATCAGCTATTTGTTAACCAAGAAAGTGCTCCTAAAACCTACAAGAATATCATCGACAAAGGAGATGTTAAGGTTTCAAAAACACTTAACATGAAGAGCGGTTATGGATTTGTAGCATATCCGCCTAATAACTTGTTTTTCCATTATCTGGATGTAGTTGAAGGCGATTTTAATGACATTAAAGATGGAGATTCTGTTGAATTTACCATTGAGGTAAACGACAAAGGAAACGAAGTGGCTAAAAACGTTCGTAAAGTAAGTGATGAAGTTTTTGACTTCGATTTTGATGATACAGAAATGTTCAACGAATAATTATAAGAGGCCGCCTGATGCGGCCTTTTTTATTGAAAATGGATGCACGAGGTAAGAACAGACTGTTCAGTAATTCCATTAATTTCAGATGTTTTGATCAATGTCCCGATGTCTTGATCAGAGAATACTTCAGTTAAATTGTGTATTACTCCTGCGGGTACGCCTTGGCTTTTTAGCAAATGAAGCCAATGTGTGCTGGTGCTTTGTCTGAATTTTTCGATGAGGTATCCCGATAAGGTATCCCGATGTTTAACCCGCATTTCATTGGTATTGTAATGTTCGTCCTGAGCTAACTCGGGCATTCCCAAAATGCTGCATAAGCGTTCAAATTGTATGTTGCTGCCCACCGCAAGCAACAGATAACGTCCATCTGCACATTTAAAGTACTCGCCATACGGCGCAATACTGGGATGCCGCGTGCCTAAGGGTATACCGGCTTTACCTGTTTTAAGCGCCGCTGCCGACTGGTTAATGAGCGAGCATAGTGCCGTTTCCCACAGGTTTACGCGTACAATACAGCCTTTTCCGTTTTGCATCTTTTGCATTAAGGCCATCAAAATACCTGTTTTTAACTGATGGCCCGCCAAAACATCAATAAAGGCAACCGGCATGCGGGCATATTTTCCGTCTTCAATACCACATAGCGATAAATACCCACATTCTGCCTGTAAAACCATGTCATACGCCGGCCTATTCTTTTTCGGTGGATACCCATCAACCTGCCCAATTATAAGCTTTGGGAATAGTTCACTTAAATAATTGAGATTTACTTTCTTGCTTATGCCTTCAGCATCCTTGAAATTGGTAAGAAGTACATCGCTGGTTTTAAGCAAATTTATTAACCTATCCTCATCATCAGGATTTTTCAGATTCAGCAACATTACTTCCTTGCCTTGATTTACCGAAATGTAATAGGCACTTAAAGAGTTTGGATCTTCCTCTTGGGTTTTCCACGAACGAGTTACATCTCCTCCGGTTAATGGATTTTCAATTTTTAGAACTCGGGCTCCATGTTCGCTAAAGAAACGTCCCACAAATGGACCTGCTAATACCCCTGCAAGTTCAATTATGGTTAAATCTTTGAAAAAATGCTGCGAATCCATGCTTTTTAGAATGGATAACCAATACCAAAGTTGAAATTAATTTTTTTCGTCTCCATACGGTTAAACGACCAACGATCTGATGGCTGATAGGCAGGTTCTCTAAATGGATGGGCTGCATCCAATCGAATAATGAAATAATCAAAGTTTAAACGAAGGCCCATTCCGCCACCCACGGCAATTTCTTTATAAAAGCGGTTCCATTCGAAATGAGCCAAAGGACGCTGCGGGTCTTCCTTACGAAGCCAAACATTGCCTGCATCAATAAACCATGCAAGCTCAAACATGCCATAAATCTTTTGACGGTATTCCAAGTTCCATTCAATTTTTATATCCCCAATTTGGTCGATTCGCAATCCGGTTGAATCGCTGTATCCGCCTGGACCTAAAGAACGCGCAATCCACGATCGAATGCTATTGGCTCCCCCTACAAAAAAACTTTTCTCAAAAGGCATAACACTGCTGTTTCCATATGGCAATCCAAGTCCGGTAATGGCGCGAAAGCCTAATGATGCCGCTTTTTTAAAATATCTGAAATGCCTGAAGTCGCTATCGAACCTTACATATTGCGAATACGGCACCCCAAAAACTATGTATTTGCCTTCAACCTCGGCTGGAGACTTAAAAAAATTAC
>JBILCR010000222.1:0-4387 GCA_044353055.1 Flavobacteriales bacterium | reverse complement strand
CGGTAGGCCATATAATGATTGTTTGTAGGTGCAGTACCCAGCATACGCACTTGCGCTGCATCTTTGTGTGGCAAAACATTCCATTGATTGCTTCCATTACGCAGGTAAATACTGCCAAATACATTACGTTGCGGGCGGTCGGGAATTAAAGTATGATTTACGGCTCCGGCTCCCAAAAGCGCATGATCAAAATCGAGCCTAAATGAATGCTGTGGATGCGAGCGGCTGCCGCCCGCCCCTCCATCAATACGCATAGAGGTTGCTTGTGAAAAAAGAAGTGGATGATCGGGTGTTTCATCAAAATACTGAACATGGGCCTGTTTTTCCCAATCGGTATTGAAATTATCGAAAATACCGCTGGGCCCATACAGATTGTCGGCTTGCGTGGTTACTGAAACAATAGGTGTGGTATGGCTCACGCCGATGAGATAGGTGGCCGATTTAATTTCGCTGGGCAACATGCCGGCCTTATAACAGCGCGCCTTAACCACCGAATTTTGAAAAATAAAAACAGGCGTTCCGTTGTAAATAGGAGAGCTGGGACCGGGATTGCTGCCGTCTAACGTATAGCGCAAGGTTGAATTGCTGCCGTTTGCATTGAGAAATTCTAAATTCAATACCGTTGAATACACGCCCGAGTTGATAGAAAATACAGGCGGCAGGGCAAAATCGGTATAAAGTGTCGAACCATTATTGCTTTGCCCAGGTGATGGATTCTGTATTAAACCCATATTGGTTGAACCATTGGGCACGCGCCCCACACTTAAATTCAGGGCCTCGGCATCCACATCAAGCTGATCGGCAAGCACCGAATTGGGGCTAAACAGATAAACTTGTTCGCCCGCAGCATCAATCTTAAAATTGGTATGAAACCTACTACCTCCCGGATTAAGAAATACGCCCTCGTAAGTATGTCCCACCACGTTGTTTAATGAAAAATCGATGTAGGTATACGTGGTTTGAATGGCATCGAGGACCTCAAACGAAAGCGAGTCAATAGAGCCGGGCTCCAAACCGGCGGCATTGAGCTCATCGGCAGTGTAAATAAACTGGTTGCGCGCACTCCAATACCAATTTCCGTAAGGGGCTGGGTAATCGTACGGACTGTTTTGTGCATCACCTTCTCCAATCTGCACTCCGTTAAAGCGTATAATGGGCCTAAGGGTCGAATTATATCCATTGGTAAACGAGCAGGCAGCGTCGCTCCCATCCACATAATTAAAACACGAAAGCGGCTCCTCCGAATTCATCATACGTACCGTACAGTTAAGCGTGTAGGTGGTATTTACGTATGAACATACGTTCAATGCCACATCCGATATGCCGTCCCATATAAAACTCTCGTTAAACACATGGCGGTTCCAACCGTTATAAGGCAAGTACTCGGTTTCGTTAAGCACATTGCTGAAGGGCTGACTGGCAAAGCGATCTTTTCCCGAACAATACACCACAATAAAAGCTCCGGGTTGCAACATAACATGCGGAAAGGTCCACTTTTGAGGTTCGTCGGCATTATCGGTGAGGCTGTAGCCAAAAAGATCTACTGCAGTGGCACCGCTGTTGTACAGCTCAATCCAATCGTGCGGTTCGCCATCTTCGTCGTTTATAATTTCATAATTTTTATTGCTGCCCTCGTTTATTACAATTTGCCCCAGCATACTGTTGGAGATTAAAAGAGTTAAAAGCAATACGCGCAATAGCCTAATCGACAGACTCATAATTAAGTATAAAATATGATGCAGGTAAAGGTACAAATTAATTAATCTTAACATAACTCATACGGCACAATAGAACTTCTTGAATAGCGCATTTAAGCAAATCACTACATTTGCGCATTAAGAGCGCCGCGTGCTTACCATCGACATACATACCCACATTCTGCCCGAGCATATTCCTGATTTTAAAGGAAGATTTGGCTACGGAGGATTTATTCACTTAGACCACCACAAACCTTGTTGCGCCCGAATGATGCGCGACGATCATTTTTTTAGGGAGGTAGAAGACAATTGCTGGTCGGCAGAGCGCCGCATGAGCGAGTGCGATGCGCACGGTGTGCACGTGCAAGTGTTGAGCACCGTGCCGGTGATGTTTTCCTACTGGGCCAAGGCCCATGATGCCCTTGCTGTATCTGAATTTTTAAACGATCATATTGCCGGCATTGTTCAGCGCTATCCCGCACGCTTTATT
Source organism: Flavobacteriales bacterium (assembly GCA_044353055.1). Lineage (GTDB taxonomy): Bacteria > Bacteroidota > Bacteroidia > M30B66 > M30B66 > CAMCXT01. Next base: position 2,200 of record JBILCR010000222.1, on the reverse strand, counting down.
GGGCTGGGCACTATCCCTATGCAAGCGCCCAAACTGGCCATTAAGGAACTGGAACGTTGCGTGAACGATTTGGGATTGGCCGGCATTCAGATTGGCTCCAACATAAACCAGAAAAACCTGAGCGAACCCGAATTTTTCGAAATTTTTGAAGCTGCACAAGCATTGGGCGCAGCAGTATTTGTACATCCCTGGGAGATGATGGGCGAAACCGACATGAAAAAATACTGGTTGCCCTGGCTGGTAGGCATGCCGGGCGAAACCGCACGCGCCATAGCATCGCTTATATTCGGTGGCGTTTTAGAGCGCTTGCCGCAACTTAGAATAGCCTTTGCACATGGCGGCGGATCGTTTCCATTTACCCTAGGCCGACTTAAACACGGCTTTGATTGCCGCCCCGATCTTGTAGCCGTTGACAATGCCATTTCACCCGAAAAATATCTGGATCGCTTGTATTTTGATTCACTTGTGCACGACGCACGAAGCCTGCAGTATTTAATTGATGTTGCAGGCGTGCATCGGGTGGCCCTAGGCTCTGACTACCCATTCCCCTTGGGCGAAAATGTGCCTGGTGCGCTCATTAAATCAATGAATTTAACCGCCACCGAAAAGGAACGTTTACTACACGGAACGGCCTTAGAATGGTTGGGAGTTCCTGCACGTGAGAAATTATTTTCGGCCCTCTGAAAAAAAAACGTGGGCCTTTTTTTCTACATTTGCGCCCGTTTCAACGACTCCGTAGTTCAACTGGATAGAATGACAGATTCCGGTTCTGTTGGTTGGGGGTTCGAATCCCTCCGGGGTCACTTCTTCACAAAAAGCCATCTTTGCAAAGATGGCTTTTTGCTTCAGTCCCCGGGCTTTAGCCCGGGGCGTTCTGTCTGAGGTGGGGCATGCTACCCTGGGCTGAAGCCCAGGGGGTGAAGGGGAAGTTTATGCTAAGAACATGCTTATCGTTTCGGGATGCACCACTGTCTAGTATGCCGCATTTATCCCCGGGCTTTAGCCCGTGGGGGGAAAGGAAGTATTGACTGAAACAACTTTATCCCTCACTTAACCGCGATTTCGCTTATTATTGCGGTATGCTGTTTCACTCGGCTGAGTTTTTATTTATTTTCTTGCCGCTTTGCCTTTTATTGCATTACTTCTTTAAAGGAAACTTGGCGCAAATGCTCGCATTAACCTTGCTTAGCGCTTGGTTTTACATGGCTGCTTTTCCGCTGTACATTTTTCTGTTGCTTGGATTGATAGCGGTTGATTATTGCGGCGCATTGCTCATGGAAAAACTAAAAGGATTTTCCCGAAAGCTCTGTCTGATACTCTGTGTGGGCAGCAATGTGGCGCTGCTGGCCTCGTTTAAATACTGGAATTTCATTACCGAAAACCTGAATTTGGCGGGAATTTCGATACCACAACACGACTGGATTTTGCCAGTTGGCTTATCGTTTCACACCTTTCAAAGCCTCAGTTATCTAATCGAAGTGCACCGCAAAGCCTGGCCGGCCGAACGTAATCTGCTACGGTATTCGCTTTACATCCTGTTTTTTCCGCAGATGGTGGCCGGTCCCATCGAACGTCCACAAAATATCCTTCCTCAGTTTTTAAGGTTTCCGAGTTTTCGGCTCGATGATTTTAAAGAAGGCTTATTTTTACTAGCCAAGGGCCTTTTTATGAAAGTGGCCGTTGCCGATCGGCTAGCCGTTTTTTCAGATCCGGTATTTACCGATCCTTCCCAATCTGGTGGTGCGCAGGTAGTAATGGCCATGCTGTTTTTCATGTTTCAGATATATGCCGATTTTTCGGGATATAGCAATATGGCATTGGGCGCGGCGCGGATGCTGGGCGTGAACCTCATGGTCAATTTTCGTCAACCTTATCTGGCAACGAGTCTTTCCGATTTTTGGCGGCGCTGGCATATTTCGCTTAGCACATGGTTTCGCGATTACATCTACATTCCCCTGGGAGGCAATCGTGTTGTAAAATACAAAGCCGGCGCGAATCTCATGCTGGTGTTTTTACTCAGTGGTTTATGGCACGGAGCAGGATGGAATTTCATCATCTGGGGCTTTTTACACGGCATCGGATTGCTTATCGAAAATTACCTATTGCCTAAAAAATGGGAGCGGTTTGTTGTATTTAATTGGATACGAACACAAATGTGGGTGATGTTGTGTTGGGTATTTTTTCGTTCGGTTTCGTTGAG
>JBILCR010000221.1:0-4396 GCA_044353055.1 Flavobacteriales bacterium | reverse complement strand
ATGCGGTCATACCTGCAATACAGGTAATCCGGATAGTAATGTATCATTATCTCAAAATCGTGCCCAGGCAGTACAGGAATACCTCATCAAAAATGGCGTTCAGGCTTCTCAATTGACCTCGAAGGGATATGGAGGCACCATGCCGCTGGTAGCCAATACTTCCGAAGAGAATAAGCAGAAAAATCGACGTGTAGAATTTAAGGTGTTGGAAAAATAGGTGTGCGAAAATGAGACCTGTTTGATTTTCGCATTCAACCGCTTCAATACCTCTTGCTGGATCATGCTTTCTTCATAAAAGTCGTTTTTGTATCCGTTGAAAATTCGGTAAGCGTTTTTGGGGGAGGGTTTCGTGCTCTTAGTAATTTCGGAAACTATTCAGGTATAAACACCATTACACCTTTATTTCGAAGGTTGAATTGCCCAATGGTTGTTGTTTTTAATATTAGCCATTGTTTATGAACAAACCGCTAACACAGGTTTGTAGAAAGTGGCGATTCTGTAATCCGGAGGTGTATTTTTAGTTTTCAAAGTCTGATTTTTCTCATATACCTTTTTGTTGAGTTCCTCTACTTTCGATTTTAAGATAACCCCTAGAGGCAATGAAATATGCCATTTAAGGCTCTGAAAATGGGAGTATTTATTTTAACAAATGAGGACATTTATTTTAATATTGATTCTGTTCTATATTAGAATTAGCTTATGTGCTCAAGATTCAATTGAATCTGATGGTTCAAGACCTTTAAATAGTATTTACATAAGTATATTAGGAGATGCATCAATATTATCTTTTAATTACGAAAGAGTATTCTTGATCAATAAAAATTTCATAATAAGCAGTAAATTAGGGTTAGGCTATAATAAAGAATTAGATTTCTGTATTTGGGGTACATGTCCCCCTCCTACTAGATATCTCACAATACCGCATCATATTACGGGAAATGTAGGTATGGGTCGGCATTTTTTTGAATTTGGATTAGGCGGGACTTTAATTAAGGATATTAAAACGCAACCCTATATTTTTTATCCTATATTAGGATATAGAATCTTTCCTTTAAAGTCGAATAAAATTAACTTTAGGGTATTTGGGCAAGTTCCGTTTTCTGGATTAAATATTGATGAAATTATTTTTGTGCCGTTGGGATTAAGTTTAGGTGTTAGTTTCTAAAATAGAATAGCTTTTATAAGAAAGCTAGATAAAGTGAGGTTTATTACCGCCAACACAGGTTTATTGATAGTGGCGATTCGTTTTTCAGCAAATAGAATTGTGTTAAAAATCATCCATAACGAAAAGCTGAAAACACTTACCAATGTTATTGTACGTGAACAAATCATACCCGACCGGCTTGATTTACCGATCGGGTATGTTTACACTGCGCTGTATTTTATGCGCGTATCGTTTTCTTTATTTATGCATATTTTACTTGCTCAACTACTTTGGATGCTGGAATGGAGTTTATAATTATTTTGGAAGATAGCGGTTCAAATTAAATGGTTTGTGCCTTGCATTCATCTCGTTGATAAACATATCCAGTAATTCCTCTTCTGAAGCCATTGCCAAGCGTGTAAGTTTCTGTGGGGAAATAGGATTTGAGTCATCTGCATAAAGCAAGATTGTTTCTACAAGTTTTTCTCGTGTTGTTTTTTTCATGGTGATTTGTTTAAAGGGTTATTTTGGTTTTTAGATGGGTTAATTGAACGAAGAAAAGTCCCGATAGAAATAATGCCCCATTAGGGTGGTTCGCGGTTGCGGATTTTGATGGTTGAAAAGACGTGCTTCATATCCAATTTGAGGAGGCCGATTTTGGGTCGGGAAATTTTCGAAAGACCCCCTATTAATCTTTGACGGGCGTGCGCGCCACGCGTGTACATGCACGCCTATGTGCACGTATGTGTGTGTATTGTGAGTTATTTCAAGAGCTGAAAATTAAAGTGAAGTACGGAGACTTGTATCTTTCTAATTGATTTACGTCAGTTTGAAATAGTATGGAGATTTATTGTTTTTTTGTAGCGTATTAAAAGAATATTTCTAATGGATATAAGGCCGCATTAGCCAATTTTAGGAAGACACGAAAATGAGACAAATTATATTAATAGCAACTATTCTTTGGACGACTATTTCGGTTGGACAGACTTTAGGAAATGGTATTTATAAAGGACAAAAACTGCCTTTTACTATTTGCTATTTGACATACACAGACTCGACACTAGAAGTTGAATATTTCTTTCAAAAAGGCGGACAAATATTCGGACACATTTCTGCAAAAAAAATCCAAATAAATAAGGAAATATTTGCGACAAAACCTGCATATAAGACACAGGACAACAGCATAACGGTTTTTATAAAAAAAGACCATTTCCTAATCAAACGCAAGGGTTCAGACAAAGTAAAGGTTTATAAATCGGCAGACACTCAAATGACAATAACAAGCTTACGAAATAGGAATAGGCTGTTTTCATTTTCACAAGGACTTTTTGATGAGTATAAAGTTAAACCAAACTTTGATGAACAAAATTTTTGGGCTAAACTTCGCACTTACGGCCTTGACAAATACATAACTTTAGACAACGAGAAATTTAATACGAAACTTTATGAAACACATGCCGACTTTAAGAAAAACGGGCTATAACAGCACATTGGCAGTAGGTAGGGTTTCGTCTTTGCATGACAGTTTAATGGTAGCCGAAAGTTCTGTTCTCCGAACTATTTTATATTCTGAAAAGGCCCCCATAAACAAGCATCCAAACGTTAGTATTAATTTAAAATAACAATACAGAAGAAATGAAAATATACAATACGTCGCACTTTAAAGACGAAAAAACTGACCGAAACTATTTTGAAAACTGGGTATCACAATTAGAAGAGAATAACGGCAGGAAATATGAGCGTTATGAAATCGAAACTTCGCTGGGTAGAACAATAGTTTGGGGTATTCACACAAAAGAAGAATACTCAGACACATTAGTGATTTTCCCAGGAGCAAGAACTACTTCACTAATTTGGGACTTTGACAGAGGTCTTGATAATTTTAATCATAAAATGAGAATTTTTATGGTTGAAACTAATGGACTTCCAAATTTAAGTGACGGTTCAACCCCAAATATTAAATCATTGGATTACGGTATTTGGGCAACTGAAGTTTTTGACAAACTAAATATTGATTATGCTTTTATTGCCGGAGCTTCATTTGGAGGACTGATTTGTATGAAATTTGGAATAGTAAGTCCAGAAAGAATAAAGGCAGCTTTTTTATTAAACCCCGGTTGCTTACAACCCTTTTCCCTGGCAATTAAAAATCTTTATTTTAATCTTCTGCCAATAATAAAACCAACCAAAATAAATGTATCGAAATTTCTTGATAAAGCAGTTTTTTCCAAACCCAATCACAAGCTATCGGACCGTTCAGAACAAATGCTTGTGGACTATGAAGTTTTCGCTATAAGTCGCTACAAAGATAATACGCAAAAACCCTATTATATGGACAGGCAACTTGAAGATGTTAAAGCGGAAACATATTTAATTGTTGGCGACAAAGACCTTTTATTTCCTTATCAAAAATCAATCAGTAATGCAAAAAGACAAATTAAGCGATTAAGAGAAACAAAAATATACCACAATGTTGGACATGGAATTGAAACGTACGATAAAGCAATAAATTACATTGGAGATAAAATAAAGAACTACCAATAACGGCAGTTTTGCGCAACGCGGGCTTTGGGATAAAAGAAAGATCTCGTTACCTTGAGAAATTTCGTTTTATTAAATGCATTTTAGCCCTGGAACCCTTACTTCGTAATGAGGCAAAGCGTAATAACCAATCGTAGCAGATGCCTTAACATCATTAAAATGCACAAACGATATTTGTACTTTTCTCTACTATTAGCGACCATGAATTTAACGTTGGCCACTATTTCTTTTGGTCAGGTGTGCTTCTCCGACACAACTAATTTTCCAGTAGCTTCAGATGCTTGGTCATTAACAAACGCTGATTTTAACGGGGATAATATCATGGATTTATCAACGTGTAACAGACTAACAAACAATGTATCTGTATTAATTGGCAATGGATACGGAGGTTTTACACCAACAAGAAACTTTGCCGTAGGGGAAAATCCTTTATCTATAACGAATGGCGACTTTAATGGCGATGGTAACATAGATTTAGTAACCGCAAATGCAGATTCAGACAATGTATCGGTGTTACTTGGAGATGGAAATGGAAGCTTTTCGGAGGCTACACGTTTTGACGTGGGAAATTTTCCTCATTGCGTAATTACTTGCGATTTTAACAATGATAATAAACTTGATTTAGCGACTGCTAATTATTGGGGCGATAATATTTCCATTTTGCTTGGTAATGGACTTGGTAGTTTTTCTTCAGCTACTCTCTACACAGTT
>JBILCR010000220.1:0-4397 GCA_044353055.1 Flavobacteriales bacterium | reverse complement strand
GCACGGTTCATCCAATCCTATTGGCGGGCAGTCGGCCCTTATAAAATTCCGCTGGGGTAAGTCATTCCCTGATATTCGCATAAAGGAAGCGCCGGGCCACATAAAGTTTGCATTAGGCGAAAATGTGAAGCAATCCAATTGGGGCGAATTAAGGAATCCCCGCTTCCCGCAATCGCGTATGGGTGTTGAACAAGTGTTTTACGATGCGTTTTTACGCGCAAAAGAATACAAAGCACAAAAGGAGGGCGCCGCTAAAAAAAACAAAGGAAAAAATACCGGTGTGGCTGTTGACCTTGAACTTGAAGCACTTCAGGAGATTCTTGAAGGCAAAAGGCACATCACCTGCCACAGCTATGTGCAGTCAGAAATTAATATGCTCATGCATGTGGCCGACAGTATGGGCTTTAAAGTAAACACCTTCACACATATACTTGAAGGCTACAAAGTAGCCGATAAACTTAAAAAACACGGTGCAAATGCTTCCTCATTTTCAGACTGGTGGGCCTATAAATGGGAAGTTAACGATGCCATACCCTATAATGGAGCCATTTTACAGCGTATGGGTGTGAATACCGGATTTAACTCTGACGATGCCGAGATGGGTCGGAGGCTGAATCAGGAGGCGGCAAAAGCCGTGCTTTACGGAGGCATATCTGAACCCGAAGCACTTAAATTCGTTACGCTTAACCCAGCAAAAATGCTGCATATTGATGGCTTTACAGGAAGCATTAAAGCGGGAAAGGATGCCGATTTGGTGATTTGGTCGAACCATCCCCTCTCTATATATGCCAAGGCCGAATATACTTTTGTAGATGGCGTTTGTTATTTCAACAGGGAAGAAGATGCCCTACTTCAAGCTCAGAACAGAGCCATAAGAGATCGGATAACAGCAAAAATGCTGCGCGAAAATAAAAACGGTAAGCCGGTAAAGGCAAATAAATTGGGTAAGAAACATTATTACACCTGCGATGATTTATTTAACGGAACGGAGGAACATGATTATGAATAAGATGTTATGGGTCCTATTTTTTGCGATATGTTATCAGGCAGCCTTTTCGCAACAAAAAAGCATTTTGTATACCAACGTTACCGTGCATATAGGTAACGGCAAAACAATAGAACACGCCTGTGTTGGCGTTAAAGAAGGGCGTTTTGACCTCGTACAGCAAGACCTACCGGGTAGTCTAAGTTCAAAATACGATAGCATTATCGACCTCAGCGGAAAACACATGTACCCCGGTTTTATTGCCTTAAACTCAAGCATCGGATTGCGCGAAATTGATGCTGTAAGAGCCACGTGGGATGCTTCGGAAATTGGCGAATTAAATCCGCACATACGCAGTCTGCCTGCCTATAATGCCGATTCAAAAATTATCCCTACCGTTCGGTCAAACGGCGTTCTTAGCGTTCAGGCAGTGCCCTCGGGCGGAGTTTTCTCAGGCTTATCATCGGTTTTTCATCTCGACGGCTGGAATTGGGAAGACGCTCTTTTTGCCGCCGACGAGGGTCTGCATCTTAACTGGCCTGAATATTCTCCATCAATCACAACAAAAGACACGGCACGCCACATTAAAATACGCCGCAAGCAGGATGAGATAATGCAATTACTTGCCGAAGCAAAAGCCTATGGTGCTGATGCCTCGAAAAAAGAGAGAAACATCCGCCTCGAAACGCTTTACCGTTTGTTTTCAGGGGCCTCAACACTTTACATACATTGCAATACCGAACGAAGCATTGGTGACGCCCTGCTTATGTTAGATGGTATTGGAATAAAAAAGATAGTGCTGGTTGGCGCCCATGAGGCGTACAAAAAAACAGCGTTGATCAGATCCTTTAATGTTCCGGTGGTGCTCTCGAGATTGCATCGTTTACCCGATTACAGCGAACAGCCCACCGACTGGCCTTTTCGTCTTCCATCCGTTCTTAAAGATTCGGGCATAACCGTGGCCTTAAGTTATACGGGCGATATGGAAGCCATGGGAACACGGAACCTTGCCTTTACTGCAGGAACCGCTGCAGCTTACGGTTGCTCCCCAGAAGAAGCCCTGCAAATGATCACATTGAATCCGGCTCAAATTCTAGGTATCGATAAAATAACCGGGAGCATTGAGAAAGGGAAGAATGCCGACTTTTTTGTTTCGGAAGGCGACGCACTTGATATGAGAACCTGTAAGATTATTAGGGCTTGTATAAAGGGCCGAGTGCTCGATTTAAGTAACCATCAGAAGGAACTTTATTTAAAATACTGCAAAAAGTATGGTCTGTCAAACCCATAAGAATGGGAAGATATCATTTAATTTCAGTTCTATTTTTAATACTTTTGATGTTGTAAACACGCACGCCCTATGGAAAATTCAGAGCAAAATAGCGGAAAACGCAGGGTTTTACCCTTAATATTAGGCGTTTTACTAATAATCTCACTGGGGCTTAACGTGTATTTGTTTACCCGTTCGCATGAGGCAGAAAGTCTTGTTGACGAACGCGAAATGGAAGTGGATTCGCTTGTTGACATTAAAAAATCGGTGGAGAACGATTACCAGTCAATTACCTTCGAACTCGATCAGTTTAAAGGCAAAAACCTACAATTGGACAGCCTTCTAGAAAAAGCTAACAGCGATATCGAAAAGCAGAAAAGGAAGATTGATAAATTACTAAAAGAAAACAAAGACCTACCGCTTATACGCAGGCAGATGGAGGAGTTAAAAGCCATTCGCGATCAGTACCGAATTCAGATTGAGCAACTCATTAAAGAGAACAAAGAACTAAAGTTTGAAAACGTTAACCTAACGCAAGAGGTTGATAATCTAAGCAAGACAACCAAACAGCTCAATGAAAAAGTGGAACTTGCCTCCGTTCTGCGGGGAGAAAGTTTAGCCGTTAAAGCGTATCGCGACAAGAGCAAAGGCAAATACGAAGAAACCGAAAAAGCAAAACGCGTTACCCGCATCAGTGCCGAATTTGTAATTGCCGAAAACAAAGTTGCCAAATCGGGTACACGCGAACTGGTATTTAGAGTGCTTAAGCCGGATGGCTTGGTAATGAGCGACCCGAATGCCGCTACTGGCAGTTTTACGCGCGACGACGGTCGCAAAGTAGAATACACTCAACGTAAAAATGTGGAATATTCGAACCAGCGTACCGAGGTTAAATTCGAGTGTAAAGCAGGAGAGGAATTGTCGCCGGGTCTGTATTTGGCAGAAGTGTATCTCGACGGTAAAATGATGGGCAATTACAAGCTCTCCTTAAAGTAATCTTTGTGGAAAATTGGGAGCTTCCCGGTTTATTTGAGCAGCCCGAGCGCTTAAACAAGGTCTATTTTAGCAACAAAACGCTGTACCGTGAACTTATATTGCAGCTAAAAAAGGACCTTCAAAGCTGCGGTATTAACTTGAAGATACTTTTGAGCCGCCACTATTCGTTTGATGACCTATCCCTATTATTGCATGATTGTTTTATGGAAATTGGCGCCACCGCCATGTTCAACCTAGTATATAGAGTAGATATTTCAGAAACACAACTGGCCAAAGGCATGAACAGCCCGGGTATTGACCCCTTAAAAGTAGCCGAGATGATTATTAAGCGCGAATTACAAAAAGTAGTTTTGCGAAATATGTACTCGAGGGGGAATCCGTAATCTACTTGTTATTAAATGCCTCAAGACCCAACTTGAGGAAATTTAAATAGTTTTCCTTAGTGGTATATCCTACAGGAGATGCGAGTTGTTTGCCATCGGGAGAGAGTAACACGTATTGAGGCTGCGAGTTGGTTTTGAAATTCACCACCTGCATATTGCTCCATTTATTGCCCACCGTTTTAATATTCTTACCGGTAACGCAGGAAACAAATTGTTCTGCTTGAGGCAGTTCTTTCTTCTCGTCGACATACAAAGACACCAAAACGTATTTCTCACTCATAAGTTTTTTAACCTCAGGATCGGTCCATACTCCCTCCTCCATACGTCGGCAATTTACACAGGCCCAGCCGGTAAAGTCAATCAAAATAGGCTTTTTCTCGATTCGCGCTCGCTCGAGTGCCACCTCAAAATCATGTTCGCAAGGGATCCCCTGCGGACAATGGCTGTTTTCCGCTTCTTGTTGATCCTGGCCTAATCCATAACTATAAAACATGGGCGGTGGAAACCCTGAAATTAATTCAAGACCGGCGCCAAACACTCCGGTAGTGAAATAAACGCCAGAAACCAGAAAAAAGGCAGATAGCGTTAGGCGTGCTGCAGAAAAGCGGTTTTTAATTTTACTGTCGTGCGGGAATCTAATAAAGCCCAAAAGATAGGCCACTAGAGCAAAGGCAAGTACCGCCCAAATACCTAAGAAAACCTCTCGTTTCAGCAAGCCCCATTGTTCAACAAGGTCGGCGTTGGATATGAATTTCAGTGCCAT
>JBILCR010000014.1:0-14727 GCA_044353055.1 Flavobacteriales bacterium | reverse complement strand
CCCCAAGTACATAACTGGGCCGCACCAACAGCGGAAAACCTAATTCACGGGCTAAATCCGATGCCTGATCGGCATGTTCAATAACTCCAAATTTAGGATACGGAATATCGTATTCCTTTAACAAGGTTGAAAACGAGCCGCGATCTTCGGCCAAATCTAAACTCTTATACGAGGTGCCTATGATTTTAATGCCGTAACGGTCCAGCTTTTCAGCCAGTTTTAATGCAGTTTGACCGCCCAGCTGAACAATTACGCCTTCGGGCTTTTCATGCAATATAATATCGTAAATGTGCTCCCAAAACACCGGCTCGAAATAGAGTTTATCGGCAATATCCGGGTCTGTGGATACCGTCTCAGGATTGCAATTAATCATAATGGTTTCGTAACCACATTCTTTCGCAGCCAAAACACCGTGCACACAACTGTAATCAAACTCTATCCCCTGCCCTATTCTATTGGGGCCTGAACCCAACACCACAATTTTCTTTCTATCGCTTACAATACTCTCGTTCTCCTCTTCAAAAGTGGAATAATAATAGGCAGTTTGTGCCGGAAACTCGGCGGCACAGGTATCTACTTGTTTATAAACACGCCTGATGCCCATCTCTTGCCGTTTTTTAAACACTTCGCTTTCCAAACACCTCAGCAAATGGGCTATCTGCCGGTCGGCATATCCTTTTTGTTTCGCATCAAACATCAAATCATAAGGGATACTATCTACCGAATAGCGTTCAATTTCGCGCTCCAGCTGCACCATCTCATCAATCTGATTTAAAAACCAAGGATCAATTTTCGTTAATTTATATATGGTCTTAAACGGAATGCCCATGGTGAAGGCATCTTTAACATGAAACAAACGATTCCAGCTCGGGTTTTTAAGACTTTCAACCACTGCATCGGGATTGCGCAAATCCTTACCATCTGCGCCCAAACCGTTACGGCTTATTTCCAAACTCTGACATGCTTTTTGGAGTGCCTCCTGAAAATTACGGCCAATGCCCATCACCTCGCCTACCGATTTCATCTGTAAGCCCAACGTTTTATCGGCATTTTTGAACTTATTAAAATTCCAGCGCGGAATTTTCACAATCACATAATCCAGCGTAGGTTCAAAATAAGCGGTGGTGGTTCCGGTTACGGGATTCATGAGCTCGTCAAGGTGATACCCTATGGCCAGTTTGGCTGCAATTTTTGCAATGGGATATCCAGTGGCTTTCGATGCCAAAGCGGATGAACGGCTTACACGCGGATTAATTTCAATGGCAATAATATCTTCGGTATCGGGGTCGAGGGCAAACTGAACGTTACAGCCCCCCGCAAAATTACCAATAGAGCGCATCAGCTTAATGGCCATATCGCGCATGCGCTGATACACGGTATCGCTGAGGGTCATTGCCGGCGCAACGGTAATGGAATCGCCCGTGTGAATGCCCATCGGATCAAAATTTTCGATGGAGCAAATGATAATCACGTTGTCGTTGGCATCGCGAAGCAACTCAAGCTCAAATTCTTTCCAGCCAAACAAGGCTTTTTCGATAAGTACTTCGTGTATGGGCGAGGCATGAAGGCCCCGATTGAGCAATTCATCGAAATCTTCGCGTCGATGCACAAAAGCCCCACCGGTTCCGCCCAAGGTGTATGATGGACGAATTACTAAGGGAAAGCCTATGCGCTGTGCAATTTCTTTTCCCTCTAAAAAGGAGTTAGCCACCTGCGAGGGCGGCACACCAATGCCTAAGTCAATGCACAATTGACGAAATTCCTCACGGTTCTCGGTTTTTTCAATCGCATCGATATCCACGCCAATAATGCGGACGCCGTATTTGTTCCAAATACCCATCTCATCGGCTTTCTTGCACAGGTTCAAGGCAGTTTGTCCGCCCATGGTAGGCAATACAGCATCAATTTTCCGCTCTTCGAGTATCTTAATAATTGACTGCACCGTTAAGGGCAGCAAATACACATGATCGGCCGATACCTTATCGGTCATGATGGTGGCCGGATTGCTGTTGATGAGCGAAACTTCAATGCCTTCGCTACGAAGTGAACGAGCAGCTTGTGAGCCTGAATAATCAAATTCGCAGGCCTGTCCGATAATAATGGGGCCGCTTCCGATAATTAATATGGAGCGGATAGAGGTGTCCTTGGGCATAAAACCAAATATATCGGAGTGCAAATGTAGGTGCTAATACATTACCCACAAGGATTGTTTATTAATTGTTAATGCTTCTTAAAATGAGGTGTTTTTTTTAGCTTCAATTCATTTTAGCTTGCAGCTTATGCTTAAGCGGTATGTATCATTGGGGGTAATACTCCTGTTCTGGATGGCGTTGTTGCGATTGATGCTGTTTCAAACTGGAAGCTTGCCGCCGCTGGGAGCGTTTTTTAGTCCTTTTGAGGGCTTCTGGCAGAATGCCGAACCTGCGCAGCTCAATAAGCCTGATATAAGTCGCCTTAAAGGCTTAACAGCTGCAGCCAACGTAGTTTTCGATAAACGAGAGGTGCCGCATATTTTTGCCTCAAACGAACAGGATTTATACTTCCTGCAGGGCTATTTTACTGCACGCCATCGCCTCTGGCAAATGGATATGCAAGCCCGCGCCGCAGGTGGACAGCTGTCCGAAGTATTAGGAGTGAAAATGCTCGATCGCGATCGCGAAAATCGTCGACTTGGTCTGTTGTACAGTGCCGAAAATGCATTGAAGGCCGCTCAGGCAGATCCTAAATCACGCATGATATTGGAACGCTACACCGCGGGTGTTAATGCATGGATACATCAGCTGCAGCCTAAAGATTATCCTTTAGAATATAAGATGCTCGATTTTAAGCCCGAAGACTGGACACCCCTAAAAACTTCACTCATCCTTAAATATATGGCCAACCTGCTCACAGGCTACGATACCGACTTTGAGCAGAGCAATTTGGCCAAATTATACAGCAGCGAACGTGTTGAGGAACTGTTCCCCTATTTCCCCGAAGCATTTAATCCTGTTGTGGAACATTTACCTCAACATTCCAAAGGCCCAAAAGACGCTACCAATAAAACTGCAACTAAAACGAAAAAACGCAAAATAGAAGCTGAGGCCTCCATAAGAGCAGCACAAACCGAACGCGAGTTGGGCAGTAACAACTGGGCGATAAGTGGTAAACTAACGGCCAACGGCAAACCGATTCTATGCAACGACCCGCATCTGAGCCTCAATTTGCCCAGCATCTGGTATGAAATACAGCTGCATGCACCCGGAATAAATGTTTATGGCGTTTCAATTCCAGGCACCCCTTGCGTTATAATTGGGTTTAATGAACATAATGCCTGGGGTATTACCAACACGGCCGTTGACGTGCGCGATTGGTATGCCATAACCTACCGGAACAGTCAAAAAAAGGAGTACCTCATGGATTCCATCTGGAAACCTTTGCAGCACAGGGTTGAAGCCATTTCTGTAAGAAACGAAGATGTTTTCTACGATACCGTTCGCTACACCGAACACGGCCCCGTATGCTACGACGAGCGCTTCCATAAAAAAACCGAAATGCAGGACATGGCCATGCGTTGGACGGCACATCAGCCCTCTAATGAAATGATGACGTTTTATAAATTGAATACATCAAAGACCTATGCCGATTTTCAAAACGCCACTTCGCATTTTCAGAGTCCGGCGCAAAACATTGTATTCGCATCAGCATACGATACCATAGCCATTCAACCTACCGGGCGCTTTCCAATTCGCGATAAAAACCAGGGCCGTTACATTCAAGACGGCACGCAATCGGCTGCAATTTGGCAAACGTATATTCCTACCTCCGATTTGCCTCGCGAACTTAATCCTGAACGCCATTTCGTAAGTTCGGCCAATCAACATCCTGTTTCAACTAATTATCCATACGACCTTTACGGTTACTATGCCAACTACAGGGCACGACGCATAAACCAAAGGCTTACAGAAGCCCAAAACATTCGCATTACCGATATGATGGCGCTGCAAAATGACGATTATAATTGGGGTGCCTCTGAAGCTTTGCCGCTGTTATTGGAGGCTTTAACCCAGGTAAAGCTTAACCCCACAGATGCCAGCATGGTAAATTCTTTAAGACAATGGAACTACGAAAACACGCGTAACTCCGAAGCTGCCGCTTATTATAAAGCCTGGTCCGACGAATTTTTACTCCTGCTTTGGGATGAAATGGACTCCGAACACCGCGTTTTGCCCAAGCCCAATCATTTCGAAACCTGGAGCTACCTGAAGCGCGTGCCTAATAATCCATTTATTGATAATCAAAAAACTAGCACAAAGGAAACGTTTAACACGCTTGCCTTTCAATCTTTTAAAAATGCCTTAAAGAAATGCAGTAGCTGGAAAACAGAACATCCAACCGAAGAGTTTAGCTGGCATGCTTTTAAAAATACAGGCATCTGGCATCTTACCCAACAGGAAGCATTTTCAGAAATGAATGTGGCATGCAGCGGCGGCGAAGAAATTGTAAATTATTCAAGTGCAAAGAAAGGTGCTAGCTGGCGGATGGTAGTGAGTCCAGGAAGTGGCAGTGATTATTACGGCATTTATCCCGGCGGCCAATCAGGCAATCCAGGTTCTTTGGGTTATACGGCTTTCATCCCTAAATGGGCCGATGGCGCATACTTTCCCCTTTTGTTTTTACAACCTGGTAAACAACATAAAGACATAGCATATGTTCTCGACATCCGGCCGCAGTAAGAAAACTTTCTGGATCCACGCTTTAATTATCGTGGCATTAACACTTCCCTTAGAAATGTATTTAAATTGGTGGTGTATAGTTCCAATGGGACTTATTTATGGATTCGTTTTCACCAAAAACCTGAGCGCTCCCTTCCTTCTCGGTTTTATTTCCATATTCGTGCAATGGGCTACGTATGCTGCATTTCTGGATTATCGCAACGCAGGAATTTTGTCGCAGCGCATTATTAAACTGTTTCCGCTACCTCAATACAGCATCGTTCTTATTCTAGTAACAGGTGTAATTGGCGGCCTCATAATGGGTTTTACCGTGTTAAGCGGAAACAGAATACGAGCAATTAGTGGGCTTAAATAGTCAAGCATGAAAATCCATGTTAGAGCTGTGGCTTAAGCACAAGTGAAACACGCGCTCATTTAAACTCTGCCTTCGAGCGCCTCAGGCATCTACACTCGATGGTGGTTGAGGCTCTCGAAACCACCTTATGTGTATCAATAATTAATTTCTCTGAAAATCCTTGGCCTTCAGCATAGGTTCTATTCTTGAGAAAAGAAAGAAGAGCCACCGCGCATTTAATCCTAATCTACTTAAACTAATGTCAGTAAATAATGGTGCGCAAAATGAAATGACACCCTCAGTTCATTGCCTGCAAATCGCTCCATACAGGTAATGATGATGCGGGCCAAAAGTGCAGCACGCCCCTTTTAGTAATAAATACAACTGTTGGGTTGGAGCGTGTATAATTTCGCATAAATGAAGATGGCACTGCATAAAACGGAAAAGGTGTTTGTAATTCATGCCTAAAATCTTCCAACACAGCAGGCGTACCCTCAGCAATTCCTATAACTTTTATTCCATTATGCTCGGCCTCAACGGCCAATGAATTTACCCGATTAAAAGGTTCAGCATGGCTCGAGGCCAAATGCGGCACAATAATCCAAAGCTGTGCTTCGCGTTGTTTTATCAACTCGGGCAAAAGGTTCATTCCATCCGAGTCGAGGATTTGTACGTTAGCGGTTTCAGCAAATGCGTTCTCTATTTTCTGGCCCTGCTTCCAAGCACATGGATTTACCCATGGTTGCGTATTTAAGGTATAAAAAGGCCATACCGTTGAAACGGCAAAAAGCAACAGCAAACCTAAGCGATGCTTTAAGTGTGCAGTGTTTGATATAGTTTCACTATTACGCAACAAACTAACGCCATTCGCAATTCCCACCACGGATGCCAAAAGCAGCAACGATAGGTATAAAATCGATAATGAATGGGATTCCTCTAAATTAATGAAGCTCAGCGTTGCAAGAGCAAAGCCTAAAACCCACAACACGACATTCCATAATATCATGCGTTTATTTGTTTTACCCATTATCCACGTAATGGCTGTAAATCCTTCAAAACCAATAAACAAACACAAAATAAAACGAGCCGCACCCGAATAAGCATCCCACGCTAAAAATCCCAATACAGGCTCCATGGCATACAAAAATCCAAGGGGATCGTTACCGTGCAACAAAGCCGACAACAACAAGATAGAACTAGAAATAATTTTTAAAACACCGCCCAGGTGCTTCATAACGTTGACGCGCTGAGTTGAATTAATGCAAAAACACTGTAATTGATAATATCCATGTAATTGGCATCAATACCTTCCGAAATAAGTGTTTGGCCTTTATGATCCTCTATCTGCCGAATTCGCATCAAACGCATCAAAACCATATCCGTAAACGAGCTTACGCGCATGTTACGCCAAGCCTCGCCATAATCGTGATTTTTCTTGAGCATAAGGGCTTTTACATCAGCAACCTGTGCATCGTAGAGTCGTTCGGTTTCGGTACGCTCAAGTTCGATGGGCGCCTGATCGTCGAGCTGGAGCTGAATTAATGCCAGCAAGGCATAATTAACAATGCCAATAAATTCAGGCTCTACTCCTTCATCAACCAAATGCGTCCCCGAAGTTTCAATACCGCGTATACGTGTGGCTTTAATGTAAATCTGATCGGTAATCGACGAAGGCCGCAGCATGCGCCACGATGTACCATAATCGGCATTCTTCTTAAGAAATATATCTTTGCAGCGTGCAATAACCTCATCAAATTGCTCCGAAGTTGCGTTCATGGAATCAAAAAATAATCCCGCTAAGGTAATATCCCGCATCGAAATACCCTCGATCTGCATCAGAGAAAGTATATTTTCGTTCGAAAAACCCTGTATAATGGGCATAATAAACGTAACGAGCGATTCTTTTTATGCCGCTAGCAGAGCGCAATCGCTCGATGCTGTTTGTGCTTTGGCCGAAAAACACGTTCGCCACGGAGCACAATTTTTGGATGTTGGCGCTTCCTCATCGCGGCCCGGCGCCGAATTATCAAATCCTAAAGCGGAATGGACGCATTTGAGTGGCATATTTAGCCGCTTGCGCAAAGAATTTCCCGATGTGTACCTTTCGGTAGATACCTATTGGGCAGAAGTGGCGCAAAATAGTGTTAACGAAGGAGCCGACATGGTGAATGATATATCTGCTGGGAGTTTAGATGCCGCATTATTAAGCACCGTGGCCCGATTGCGCGTACCGTATATTTTGATGCACATGCAGGGAAATCCGCAAACCATGCAGACAAATCCTCATTACGAAAATGTAGTTGCAGAAGTGCAGTACTTTTTAGCCCAAAAACAATCAGAAGCTTATGCCCTGGGATGCTCGGATGTACTCTTGGATCCAGGTTTTGGTTTTGGTAAAACGCTGGAACATAATTATGCGTTACTTAAAGGCCTTAGTGAATTTAAGAACCTAAAAGCTCCTTTGGTAGTAGGTGTTTCACGCAAAAGTATGATTACAAAGCTGCTCAATATTTCGGCTGCCGAAGCGCTAAACGGCACCACTGCCCTGCACATGCTTGCATTGCTTCAGGGAGCCGATATATTGCGCGTACACGATACGGCCGAAGCATCGCAATGCATCTCCGTTTTTGAAGCCTACAGGAATGCGCGTGCAACCCAATTTATGTAGAAAAACTAGGGCGAAACTTAGATAATATAAGCCTTCTGCATGTTTAAACCCCCTCCGATTCTTAAAACGCCTTAACGAATTTAATCGAAAACCCGGGCAGTAGGCCGTCTTCAGAATAAAAATATTGCGGCCCGCCGTCTATTCAGAAAATAAAACCCTTTACAGCAAGATATTGAATGCCTGCGGCAGCATAATTAATATGTTCAATACCATCGAACGGATTGTACAAAACACCCTGCGAAACGCTCAAAGTTTTTACGTCACATTGCCTACACCAAAACCCTTGTTAAGAGCTGTTATTCATGTTTAACAATCATACGGCAACCATTATACGAATGTCCAGCAATGATTTCTTTATTTCCTTCATTAGAAACTTTGGAAATATACAGCCAATAATCTCCGGTATTTTGAATTGCAGGGATTGAAATAAGAAACCACTTTTCTTTGGCACTTTTCTTTGGTTTTCCGCAAAACGTTAACCTAATTTCCAATTGAGGATAAGTATCTAATGCATCAACAGGCACATAAGTTAAAAAATGCTCTATATTCAAATGATTATACCTTCTTGGCATATTCAGTTTCACATAAAAATAAAGTGAATCATTTTTGTTTTTACTGTTTCTACTAAGTATTACAGTCGCATTGTAGGCCGGATAACTAATATTATCACAAAGTGTATCTTGAATATAATCTTCATTCTTGAATCGCTCTTCAAATTCTATAAGGCCAATTTCTTTGAAACTAGAATATCGCTCCGTCAGAATGCCGTCTTTCAAATAGAATGTTGGATTATTAAGCAAATTTATTTGCCCTATTTCACTGGCTGAAAATCCGCCTATTTTAAAAGGTACGTTAAAAATAATAAATTCATTATCGGAGTTCACGTCGAGAAAAACATAAGTTGAACGTTTACTGAGTTTTTCTTCAATTATTATTTGGGTAAGACTGTCTTCATTTTGTGATGGAGCAATACATATAGTATTTGGGTCATACTTTATTTGGTTATTCGAATCTCTGTAATAATCTTTCCAAACTATTGCTTTTATCGGGTTGGGCGCATCAACCATTCCTGCAACCGTAAGGTTTTGAGAATAATAAAAATTAAATTGATTTATTAATGAATCAGAATTTAGATAGCTATTATAATATAGCACCCTTAATCTATTTTTTGCAGTCAATTCTTGTCCGCTGCATACTTTATTCAGAAGTAAAACACATAGTATATTTATAAATAATCTTGTCATAATATTAATTTACACTAACTTATGCTTAAGGCACATAACCCATAAGAAATCCATCGTAATTCATACGCCTATCCACAGCCGCCGCTAAATTAAACCGTTGTTTACATGTATGGGTAACATAATATTCAAAACCCAATCCGGAAGAAAGCGCTCCCGCCCCAATGTGCAGCGCCATTCTATCGATAAGCATTTGAATGTATGCAATGCCAACAGGCCAAACAGGAGCGCCCAGGTAATGGATAGATAATCCTTGCGTTCTAACCACCCATTCGTGCTGCAGTGTGTCTTGCGCAAACAAAAAGCTGCAGCTGAATAATACCATTATACACAGGCATTTTCTCATCCCGATTTACACGTCTATTTGATTTAAGAACACCTTTTATGAAATAAATAAAAGGAGTTTAAAATTAGGCAACAAGTTCAAAACGTTGATCCGATACGGCTATTAAGCGTTTGCAAGGCGTTTTAACCAATTGCTTAATGGATCGCAGCCTCGATTTTATAGGCTGCAGCTTTGGTGTTGAGATACGACCCCTTAAATCCAATCGAAATACATTTGTCCCCATCAATACATACAGCATGTCATCAATTAGGCAAATATCATTAAATGAATTCGGTAGTTTTTGTGCCTTTTTTCCATATCGATATTCCAACATTTCGTAGGTATTCCGATACAGCGAGAGTACTCCTTTTTTCTTTCCAGTTATTGTTATGTAATCAGATGCGCCACCCATACCAAATGTTGAGGAAAGCAAAACCATCCAACGTTCGTTGATGTCGCCGCATACAATGTGTTCGTAAGTGCCGTTATTTTCTAGTTCATCCGTTCTGATATGAATAGGACTAACGGGAATGGATATGTCGTACTCGAATAAGTACTTAGGAAATATGAGGTTATCTACTAAAATAAGCCTATTGTCAAGAATGAGGATATCATCAATTGCTTTTCCGTAACCCAATGCAATAGGAATTTCAACCGACTTTATTGTATCATTAGATGCCTCCAAATTAAGCATCGAAAAAAATTCAGTAAAGCTCGGTCCATCCTCTTCCGATTGCCCGCCGAGGTAAACAACCATTCCCTTGGAATGAATACAGGTAGGCAATACTTGGCATTTAATCGTTTTTAAATGCTCCCCTTGCAGGTTAAAAATCGAAATTCCGTTGAATAAAGAAACGATATAGGTATTGTTTACAATGATGGATTGTGCTCGAGCCGGTATCGTATAACGGCCTATAATTTTAATATCATTATTTTCAATAGTACACAGTAAACATTCATGCTTTAAGGGAACTAGAAACATCGGAATCTTTTTTGGAAGATTAATTTACCCCTTTTTTATAAGATAAAATATGAACTACTTTATAAAATATTGATCCTAGAAATCTGATGGATTCCAAACCATGCTAAACATTCAATGTATGTCTCAATGACTACAATGCGACACAATACATACTAAGCAATGCTTTCAGAGCATAGCTACAGCCTTAAATTAAGCCCTCGTTAATATTATAGTTATTTGCCTGCTGCTTTTAACTGTTGTCGCCATCAAGCAAGCCGCCCAGACCACCTAATATACTACCCTCTTCCTTGCCACCACGCGAATACATAAGCACCCTGCCGGCAAGACGGCTAAACGGTAACGATTGTATCCACACTTTTCCTGGACCGGTAAGCTGCGCAAAGAAAACTCCCTCCCCTCCAAATAATGTATTTTTTATGCCTCCTACAAACTGTATATCATAATCAACATTCTGCGTAAACGCCACAATACAACCGGTATCCACTCGAAGAACCTCTCCGGGTTGAAGATCTTTTTCTATAATCGTTCCGCATGAGTGCACAAAGGCCAAGCCATCGCCCTCGAGCTTCTGCATAATAAATCCTTCGCCTCCGAAAAAGCCTGCACCAAGGCGCTTCTGAAATTCAATTCCAATAGCAACACCTTTTGCAGCGCATAAAAAAGCATCTTTCTGGCAAATAATTTTACTTTGAAATTGTGCGAGATTCAGAGGAATAATTTTACCCGGATAAGGAGCTGCGAAATGCACCCGCTGCTTCCCAACACCTTGATTGGTATAGGCCGTCATAAACAAGCTCTCGCCGGTAAGTACGCGCTTGCCTGCCGTTAATAATTTACCGAAAAAACCCTGTTGCTGGCCGCGGCCATCGCCAAAAATGGTTTCCATTTTAATGGCGGCATCCATCATCATAAGCGAACCCGCTTCTGCTACAACGGCTTCTTGTGGATCCAATTCAATTTCGATACACTGCATTTCGGAACCTATGATCCGATAATCAATTTCGTGCGCGTTCATAAATCCTTATCCTGTTTTACTAATGGGAATCAATTAGTGATTATGCATCACCGGCATTACCAGCATGAGAATATCCTCATCGGCATCGGGCGTATCTGAATCAGGAAGCAAAATACCCGCACGATTCGGAGCGCTCATGTTTAAAGAAATACGCTCTGAGTCGAGATTGCTTAGCATCTCATTTATAAATTTCGAATTGAATGCAATCTCCATATCCTCGCCGTCGTATTGACAACTCAAACGCTCTGCTGCCGAATTAGCATAGTCTGGATCTTCAGCGGTAAGCTGCAATTCCGAACCCTGAATGTTTAGCTTCACCTGATTGGTACTTTTGCTGGAGAAAATAGCCACACGACGTATCGAACTAATCAAATCCTGACGTGCCATCACCAGTTTAAATGGATTTTCCTTCGGAATTACAGCCTCATAATTGGGATAGCGACCATCAATTAACCGACATACAACCCGAATATGATCAAAAGAAAAGCTTGCATTACGTTGGTTAAAGCGGATATCCACATTACCATTAACGTATCCTAATAGATTTTTCAAAAGGTTGAGCGGTTTTTTAGGAATAATAAACTGCTCGTTGCTCTCGGATTTAATGTCGTTACGACGGTAGCGAACCAGTCGGTGCGAATCAGTAGCTACCATAGTGAGGTTATCCTCTCCGGCTTGCATAAGCACACCCGACATCACCGGCCTAAGGTCATCATTTCCGGTAGCAAAAATGGTTTTGTTAATACCGCTGTACAACACGGAGGCGTCCATGCTAAAGGTACTGCCGTCTTCAATTTCTGAAATCTTAGGAAACTCATCGGCATCATGTCCATGAAGCTTGTACTTTCCATAACCTGAAGCAATCTCCACCCCGAATGTTTCGGGATTAATGATAAACGTGAGGGGCTGCTCCGGAAAACTCTTTAATGAGTCAATAAGCATTTTGGCAGGTATGGCCACTTTACCTGGCTCCTGAGCCTCAGCTTTTATGCGGGTAACAATAGTATTATCAAGATCAGAAGCTGTAATAGTAAGCTCACCTTCAGATATTTCGAAAAGAAAATCTTCAAGAATGGGTAATGAATTATTTGTGCTTAGAACACCTGAAATGTTTTGCAGTTGCTTGAGCAATGTGCCGCTTGAGATGATAAATTTCATTTACTGACGTTTTGAGGGGCGTAAATATAGGATGTAAGTTGCTTAAGAAATAGCTTGTTCGGAATTATTAATTAACTGATGCCTATTTATTTACAAACGAAGCGGGCGAACGCATCAGTTTATCAAATTGAAAATATTGAACCAACAGAAAATCTTTCTTGTTCAACAAGGCATACATCCTGTCGGGATCGAATGGATACTGATTTCCCTGAAGGTCAACATCTTTAGCCGTCGAGGCCCTTCTAAAGCCCTCCACTATTGTTTTTTTACCCGATTTGTCTTGCACGGTAACAGTAACAAAAGGTAATGATGAAAGAATGGAGTCTTTCTTGGCTTGCGGAAACGACTCAGTAACCACATACTCATACACTACATTACGATAGGCATTCATGTATTCGTACAAGAGCAATGAATCGGCCTGTTGATTCATCTCTTTAACAAAAAGCGAAGGTTTTATTCCATCGTACTTGAGTTCGAAGCTTTCGTTGGGATTGCTGGAATAAGAAACATTTATGTTACGAATATTGCGGTAATCGGTCCTAAACAATACCGGGTCGCGCCAAATACGGGAATCGGTAATAAATCGGGTTTGTAAAAAGCCTTTGTGGCCAGGTATATGCACTTCAAAGGGTACCGATGATCCTTCAAGTAGCATGTAAGTACCCAATTTATCAACGGTTTCTACTCCTACATAAATGGTTTTTAACAAACTTCCATGTGCATATATTTCAACCTTTCGCTGGCCTACTCCGGCCATATCTTTCAATACTTTGGGCTGCATTGATTTCGCAACAGGTGCCTTAACAACCATCTTCTTCAAAGTAAAGAGTAAATCACGAACAGCCTGGGGTCTTGCCTTATATTCACCTATCATCCATTCCCCATTTTTAGTCCGTGTCAATAACGATTGATGCCCCATTTTGTCGGCCAAAAAAATTCGGTCGATAGACGCAGTATCTTCCACCGAAAAATTGCGCAGTTCCCCTTTAATGGTTCGGCTCTTATCGGTAAATAAATTATAGGCCACCAGCAGGCCTACCAACACCACAGCTATAAGTAAAAACCTGTTTAATTTCATTTCTTAGAGAACCCGTATTTTCTTTTTCGGACAAACACCAAAATTGCACCCGACACCAACAACACCAGTATGGGAACCAGCACGTTTTTTATTTGTATAGAAAGGCGTTCAGCCTTGATGCGGGTGGTATCGAGAAGCCTTAATTTTGCAGTACGCGATCTTACAGAAATGAGTCCGGCATCGTCGCACAAATAATTCATGCAATTGAGGAAAAAGTCTCGGTTTCCGAAAAGTTCGCCGCTGTAACGATCAAATCCCGCAGGGGCAATTTGGCCGTTACGGTTCACTAAATTCCGAATCATATCGCCATCGGCCACCACAATCATTTTACCTGGCTTATCGCATGCCTGTTTAAAGCCAATTACTTTATTATTCATTAACTCTGGAACAAGGCGATTTTTATACAAACTCTCAAACTTTCCTTCGAGGAGCACGGCCATCGGTATACCTCTCTGGGCATATATTTTGGGATCGGGTTTATCGCGAAGGATGTTTAACGATATGCGTGCAGGTGCATTAATCCGTGTAGAGCGATCAGAACTGCGTAAGAGAACAGATTTTTTGATAGTTGAAGCCCCTACGGTATCCACCGAATTGGCAAATTCAAAGCGCGTGGCGTTGAGATTGTTAACAATAGGATGCGTACTAGCAGGCATACACAACGGAAAATAAGGCCAACGTTTGGGAGCAAAACGAGGCTGATTGCCCATCATACCCACTACAACAGGAATACGGGCCGAATTTAAGTCCATTACCAAATCGGCATTCAAGCGAACTCCATATCGAAACAATAGGTCGTCGAGGTTTAAGTCGAGCGGGTACACCAAGCTGGCATTGCTGTTACTTAAACTATCCATCGAGGCCTCTACCCTATCGAGCAGCCAAAGCACCTTTCCGCCGCGCATAACAAACTGATCAATTAAAAACTTATCCTTCTCTGAAAAGGTCGAGTCGGGTTTGGCAATAACAATGGTCTGATATTTCAATGCAAAAATGATCGAATCTTTGCGTTGTGTTCGGTAAATAAGCGTACTTAAACTGGAGTCAAGTCGCACGCGTTCAACCGTGTAGTATTCTTTCAATGCAGTCTGTACATCTTTGGTTTCGAGCGAATCAAGTTCGCCATGCCCCTCAATAAATGCCACGCGTGGCTTAACAACGGACGTTAATTTTCGGATGGCATTGGTAATTTCGTATTCAAGATCGTTTAT
>JBILCR010000219.1:0-4401 GCA_044353055.1 Flavobacteriales bacterium | reverse complement strand
CTTGGGTTTGGGATGGTGGGAATTTCAGGAAATTCCGGGTACTCATTTCGAAGCCCAATATACCGGTATTTTAAATCGTGAAGGGGTAACCTACACCGCCGATAAAAAACACGCCATTTTAGGCAGTTTGAAGCCGGTGGTTTCTGCCATTAAAAAGGCTAACGAGCTTAAAAAGACAGCTGATTGTTCGTGTATGAGCAATTATTACAACATGTTGGGTTATTCGAATTATTTGCTCGAAACACAGGTAATCGACAGCGATACCCAAGAGCCCATTGAGGGAGCTGTTATACGCGGTTGGAGCGACGATTGGAAGATCGGACTCAATACCTTTTCGGACCCGAAGGGACAATTGAAGCTAACGAGCAATACACCCTGCGTTCATTTTGAGGTGTCGGCCCCGGGCTATCAAAATAAGAAATTCGATCATAAAGCACGCTACACGCATGTTCCTCCCTTCGAAAAAGCAATGAATGAAGACTTGGAGTATCAGGAAATACAGTACCAACCGTTTTTGGATACCCTAAAATCAACACGCTCCTTATTTAGATTTAATACGCAGCTTTTTAACCGATATAAGTTTAAGGGGCGTATGCCGATTATTGAGCTTAAAAAACTCGACGAATCGGGTTGGGAAGAATAAAAAGGGCATACTGCGAGACGCCCTAAATCATCGAAAAAAAATTCATAAATATGTTAACACTCGCTGTTGAAATTATGATTTTCCAAAGCGTTTTGGATTAAGCATATTTGCACAATGCCACAATTTTCCCACCTTCACGTTCATACTCAGTTTTCGCTGCTCGACGGTGCGGCCGATATTTCAAAGCTTTACAAAAAAGCCATTGCCGATGGCATGCCCGCCATGGCCATTACCGACCACGGAAACATGTTTGGTGCCTTTGCATTTGTGGCCGAAGCGTATAAAAACAAAGGCGATGACGGAAAACCCAAGGTAAAACCCATCGTGGGATGTGAGTTTTATTTGGTTGAAGATCGGTTTAAGAGGAATTTTACGAAGGGCGACAAAGACCTGCGCTACCATCAGCTCTTGCTCGCCAAAAATGAAACAGGCTACCGTAATTTAGTAAAGCTCTGTTCGCTCGGGTATATTGAAGGCTTGTATGGCAAATATCCGCGTATCGACAAAGAGCTTATCTTAAAGCATCACGAAGGCCTTATTGCTACTACCTGCTGCATTGGTGCTGAGGTTCCACGCACCATTCTCAAAAAAGGCGTCGAAGCCGGCGAAGCGGTGTTTCGCTGGTGGCTCGATTTATTTGGCGAGGATTATTATGTCGAATTACAGCGCCACGCCATTCCTGAACAGGAAAAAGTGAATGCCGTATTGCTCGAATTTGCCGAAAAATATAACGTTAAGGTAATTGCCTCCAACGACTCGCATTACGTTGAACGCGAAGATTGGAACGCGCACGATATTTTACTCTGTATCAATACAGGCGAAAAAAAATCGACGCCTACCAATAAAGAATTTTCCGACGATGAAGCAAATCCTAAGGGCACGCGATTCGCTTTTTTTAACGATCAGTTCTATTTCAAATCGCAAAACGAGATGAGTACCTTGTTTCGGGATATTCCGCAGGCGATTGATAATACCAACGAAATTGTTTCGAAGGTGGAGCTGCTCGATCTAAAGCGAAACATATTGCTTCCCAATTTTCCGCTTCCCAAGGAATTTGACACCCAAATGAATTTCCTTCGGCACCTTACACATGAAGGAGCGCGTACCAGGTATTCCGAAATAACCCCAGAAATTGAAGAACGCTTAAATTTTGAGCTCGATGTTATTGATCGAATGGGCTTTGCGGGGTATTTTCTTATTGTATCCGACTTTATTAAAGCGGGGCGCGATTTGGGAGTGTTTATAGGTCCGGGCCGCGGTTCGGCTGCAGGTTCGGCTGTGGCCTATTGCATCGGAATTACCAATATCGATCCCATCAAATACGATTTGCTCTTTGAGCGTTTCTTGAATCCCGAGCGTGCCTCAATGCCCGATATTGATACCGATTTTGACGATGAAGGAAGGCAAAAAGTTATTGATTATGTGGTAGATAAGTACGGAAAAAATCAGGTGGCTCAAATTATTACCTACGGTTCAATGGCTGCCCGTTCCAGTATTAAAGATGTGGCGCGTGTTATGGATTTGCCGCTAAACGACGCCAACATGTTAGCCAAGTTCGTACCCGAAAAAGCCGGTATTAAACTAAACCGTGTGATTCTTGCTCCTCTTGAAGGCGAAAAAAGCCTTAAGACCGACGAGAACCTGAGCAACGAAGAGCTTGATGGGGTAAAGAAACTGCGTGAGTTTTATGAAAAAACCGACAGCCTCGAAAGTACGGTATTAAAGGAAGCACTAAAGCTTGAAGGCTCGGTGCGCAATACCGGTGTGCATGCTGCCGGAATTATCATTGCACCCGAAGATTTAACCGGATTAATTCCTGTGGCCACGTCGAAAGACTCCGATTTGCTGGTTACGCAGTTTGAAGGCTCCATCATTGAAGATGCCGGAGTTATAAAAATGGACTTTTTGGGTTTACGCACCCTCACCATTATTCGCGATGCGCTTAAGCTTATTGAGCAAAATCACGGAGTGGCAATCGATATTGATGCCATCCCGCTCAACGATCCTAAAACCTACGAGTTATACCAGCGCGCCGAAACCAACGGAACATTTCAGTTCGAAAGTACCGGCATGCAAAAATACCTGCGCGATTTAAAGCCCGATAAGTTCGAAGACCTTATTGCTATGAACGCCCTTTACCGGCCAGGCCCGCTCGAATATATTCCCAATTTTATTAAACGAAAACATGGGATTGAAGCGGTGCAGTACGACCTGCCCGAAATGGAGGAATATCTAAAAGAAACCTATGGAATTACCGTGTATCAGGAGCAGGTGATGCTTCTGTCACAAAAACTGGCGGGCTTTACCAAAGGACAGGCCGATAAGCTGCGAAAGGCCATGGGTAAGAAAGACCGCAAAACCCTCGACGAACTCAAGCCTAAATTTATTGCCGGAGCATCGGAAAAAGATTTGGATGCTAAAAAACTCGAAAAAATTTGGACCGACTGGGAGGCCTTTGCATCGTATGCTTTTAATAAATCGCATTCTACCTGTTATGCTTTTGTGGCCTTTCAAACGGCCTATCTCAAAGCGCATTATCCTGCCGAATACATGGCGGCCAACCTTACGAATAACTTAGGATCGATGGATAAAATTACATTCTTCATGGAAGAATGTAAGCGCATGGGTATAGAGGTTTTGGGGCCTGATGTTAACGAGTCGGGAATGCCGTTTACCGTAAATAAACGAGGCCAAATTCGTTTTGGCCTGGGTGCTATAAAAGGGGTAGGGGAGGCTGCTGTTCAAAATTTATTAGCAGAACGTGAGCAGGGCAATTACAAAACGGTTTTTGACTTTATGCGAAGGGTAAATTTACGTACCCTAAATAAGCGGATGCTTGAATGTTTGGCTTTGGCGGGTGCATTCGACGAAATGCTGAGCCGCGAAGGCAGAGCTGCTTTTTTTTATGTTGAAACACCCGGAAGGCCGTCCTATTTAGATATCCTTATCAAATACGGGCAAAGCGTGCAGGAATTAGAAGGTAAAAATTCGGATACTCTTTTTGGCGATCTTCAATCAGAAATAAGCATTCCCGAACCACAAATTCCCAAATTTGAGCCCTGGCATGTATTGGAAATACTCGATAAAGAAAAAGAAATGGTCGGTATTTACATCAGTGGCCATCCGCTCGACAGCTATCGTCGCGAATTGGAGAATTTTAAGTTTGTTCCCGTAAGCGAGATGGCCAATATTGAAAAATTCAAAGATAAAAACGAGGTTAAATCGGGCGGTATGATTACGGGGGTGCAGCAAAAAATCATGAAAAACGGCAATCAGTTTGCCTCGTTCACGATTGAAGATTATACCGGATCGCATCAGCTCACCTTATTCTCGGAAAGTTACCTAAAGCTCAAGCATTTCTTAGTGAACGGTACTCTGGTGCATTTTTCGTGGAAGGTTTCATATCGGTTTGGAAATGCAGAAATGCCCGAAGCCAAAATTCTAACAATGGGGCTTCTGTCGGATCTTCAGCTAAAGTACGGACAATGCACGCTTCAGCTTCGCGAGGGCGATTTAAATGAAGCCTTTATTGAGGAGTTGAACGCCTTAATTCAGAAATATCCCGGTAAGTGCAAGCTGCGGGTTTCGCTCAACGGATACGAAGAGGAGGCTCAGCTGATGCTGGTTTCCGAAACACTATCGGTAGATGCTGCCAATCCTGAATTTCAGGAAGGGATGGAGCGTTTAATCGGTCAAAAGCAGTTTCTGTTGAATTAGGTAAGCAGGCGTTTTTAGCACCAAACTCCTTGTGCAGAAAA
>JBILCR010000218.1:0-4432 GCA_044353055.1 Flavobacteriales bacterium | reverse complement strand
GCTAAGCTGCACGAAATTTTAAACGAAGCACATGCAAAAAGCTTAGATCAACGTCCGGTATTAATATCGCTCGAAAACTCGGGCCTACGTTTTGTGCCTTCAGCCGAAATCAAAAAAAACACTTTATTGTATCCTGCGCTTGAAACACGATGCACCGGCGCTTATCTTATAAATCGTAACGGGGCAATGGCTTATTTAAAGCAGATTTCTGAACAAAAGATGGATCAAACCATCGACTGGTGGATGGGCGCTATGGCTAAGCAAAACTGCGTAGAAATTTTCTGGGCGCATCCTACCATTGCCGAACAGGGGAGCCATAGTGGGGTGTTTGCCTCTGCAATAGACCGTAAACCTAGGGGCGTTTTACGCAGAATAAGCTGGAATATGCAGCGCATCTATAAATTGTATTTCAGAAGGCGCTAAAGTACCAATGTATCGACTAAATTTTAATTGTAGTTTTGCCTTATAGTTTATTTAACCATGTCGGAAACAGAATCAACACGCCAGAAAAAGGTGGCCCGATTGATCCAGAAGGAGTTGTCGGTTTTATTTCAACGCGAAAGCCGAACCCTATTTGCCTCGGCCATGATTACGGTTACCGTAGTGCGCGTAAGTCCCGATTTGAGTTATGCACGTGTATATCTGAGCGTGTTTAATGCCAAAGCGCCAGAGGAACTTTTGGGAATGATTAAGGCAATGAAAAAAGAAATACGAAAGCGTTTGGGCGATATCATTAAACATCAGCTTCGCATTGTGCCCGATTTGGATTTTTTTATCGACGACTCGCTCGATTATTATGAACGAATTGACAACTTGTTGAAAAAGTGAAATTTATTTGGTTTATCGCTTTTCGCTATCTCTTTTCAAAAAAGAAATTTAATGCCATAAACCTCATTTCAATAATCTCGGTTATTGGTGTAACAACTGGAACTGCGGCCTTAATTGTGTTGCTTTCGGCATTTAATGGATTGGAGTCGTGGGTAGTGAAGCTTTATGACACCTTCGATCCCGACATAAAAATTGAACATGTCGATAAAAAGTTTTTTGCAGCGGGCCCCGATTTTCTTCAAAAAATTCAAAAAATTGACGGAGTAAAATGCGCCGTTCCTGTAATCGAAGAGAATGCTCTAATTACGTTTGGCGACGCTCAATTTATTGCCACACTTAAAGGTGTGGGGCGAAATTATGATAAGGTGAGTGCTGTTGGTTCGTCATTGATTGATGGCCGTTATTCACTAAACACTGATTCTGCTGCATTTGGTCTTTTCGGGAGTGGTGTGGCCTATGCATTGGGTTTTAATACAAGAAGCTTCGATACACCAGTCGAGATTTTTGTTCCGCGGCCTGGAGCTTCTCTCAGCCTAAATCCGGCAGAGGCCTTTAATTCCTCTGTAATTCAGCCTCACGGCATTTTTCAAATTCAACCTGAGGTTGATCTTAAATACGTTCTTACCTCGTATGGGTATGCTTCGAATTTATTTAACAGGCATCAAATGGCAAGTTCTGTTGAGTTAAAACTTGATGCCTATCAAAATGTTACTGAAGTAGCCTCCTTAATTAAGAAAAATCTAGGTTCGGGATATAAAATATCGAATCGGTTTGAGCAGCATCAGTTGCTTTACAAAATCATTAAATCCGAAAAATGGGCGGTATATCTGATCCTTACCTTTATTTTAATCATTGCCGTATTTAATATCACCGGTTCGCTTACCATGCTCATCGTTGATAAATCTAAAGACATCAATACATTACGCAGTTTGGGTGCCAATACCCGTCATTTATTGGCTATATTTTTTACTGAAGGCATGCTGATATGTATTTTGGGAATTCTGCTGGGCATTGCCGCAGGGGTGGCAATTGTAATTGCCCAGGACTCTTGGGGTTTGGTTTACATTAGCGAGAACGACCCGTATCCCGTTTTGCTTAAGTTAACTGATATTGCCTTAACATTAGTTACCGTTTTAAGCATCGGCACGCTGGCTTCATGGCTGCCTGCCAACAGGTTAATCAATCAAAAAAAGCACAATTAAGAGGGCTTTATTTCGAGCTCTCCATCCACTGCATCAGCTCGTCAAGCTTTGGTGTTAGAATAATTTCTGTTCTCCTGTTTTTCTTGCGGGCTTCGGGAGTGTTAGCATTATCGATAGGCATAAATTCACCCCGTCCTGCTGCCGTTAGTCTTTTGGCTTCAATTTTAGAGTTGGATGTTATAATGCGTAAGATTGCGGTTGCTCTCAATACGCTCAAATCCCAGTTATCTTTAATCGTAGCGCTTTTAATCGGCACATTATCGGTATGTCCTTCGATTAACACATCAATTTCGGCTTCCTTTTCAAGGACTTTTGCAAGATTTTTCAAAGCTTCCACGCCTTTAGCATCCACAACAGTGCTTCCCGATTCAAAAAGTAAACGCTCTTCGAGCAGTACGTAAACTTTGCCATTCTTTGTGCTCACCGTTAAACCGTTGTCCTGAAACCCCAGCAAGGCCTCCGATACTTTGCGTTTTAAATCGTTCATGGCAGCATCTTTAGAGGCTAGGATGTCCTCCAATTCTTTAACTCGTTGTTCCTTTAAGTTTATCGCTTCCTCTGCAGCCTTAATTTCAGATGCCAGTTGCTCAATTTCTTTGCTTCGCTTCTCTAAATCTTCTTCGGTCAAACGTAATTTGTCTTCTTTTCTCTGCAGCTCCTCCTGTGTAAGTTGGTATTGGCCCATCAGTTTACGATTGTCCTCATCTTTACCCTGCATCAGCAAATTGTTTTTTTCCAAAAGTTGGTCGTAGGTTTTATTTAGCTTTTCGTAAGCCGTATTGAGGCGTCTGAAGGAGGTGCCTAAACTTAACGTATCATTACTTAACGATTTCGTTTGACGGCCGAGCTCTTCAACACGAATGTTAAGTTCTTTTTCCTTAGCGCTCAGCGATTCATAGCGTGCTTTAATTTCTTCTAATTCTGCCTTGCATTTCTCCCCGGCTGTTTTAACTTCTTCATACTGACGGCCCGGAACGCAGGAAATCACCGAAAATAAAAACAAAACAAATCCTAAACGGGTTACTATCTTCATGGTATTATTTTTTTTCAAACCTACTAAGTCAAAGCGGCTTACCCAGTGGTTAGCCGTACATATAATAAACAATTAAAAGTTGATATTGAGCATGAGCTATAATTTGACTTCTTATTTCGAATGGAAAACGGAATTTTCATAATTTGCACACCCTTATAATTGGATCATGATGAATAGGATTTTTTTAGCGCTGTTGGTTTTTGCCATTTCTTTCAACATTCAAAACTTAATAGCTCAAAGTGTTGATCGCTGCGGTACGCAAAAAGTAATGCAGAAAATGATGCAGTTGCATCCGCAAATGCAAGTCGAAAAGCAGGAATTTGAGCAGTTCGCCCAAGATTTTGACGACAACGGTCAACGGGCACTAAAAGTGATACCTATTGTGTTTCATATCATTCATACCTACGGTTCAGAAAACATAAGTCGCGAGCAGGTAGAAGATGCTGTGCGTATTCTTAATGAAGATTACCAA
Organism: Flavobacteriales bacterium; assembly: GCA_044353055.1. Classification (GTDB taxonomy): domain Bacteria; phylum Bacteroidota; class Bacteroidia; order M30B66; family M30B66; genus CAMCXT01. Next base: position 897 of record JBILCR010000218.1, on the reverse strand, counting down.
TTGCTTAATGAGGATCAGTCGGAAGTAATTTCGGCTTTCGCGGGAATTTTAGGGAATACGCAGTTTGAATTTAGGTTAGCTCGAAAAGATCCCAACGGAAATTGTACCGATGGTATTACACGCACCTTTTCTTCACTGACTTTCAACGGAAATGATAATGTTAAGGAATTAATTTCTTGGCCTAGAAACCGTTATCTTAATGTTTGGGTGGTTAACGATGTGGTGTTAGACGATGGCACTCAGGTGGGAGGTTATGCCTATCAGCCTTCTAATTTTATTTCGGCAACGGTAGATGGTATTATTGTTACCAATCAGCAATTCGGCAGTATTGGTACGTCTAGTTCCAGCAATTTTGCCAGCAGGACGCTTACCCATGAAGTAGGGCATTGGTTTAATTTAAATCACACCTGGGGCGATAGCAATTCGCCAGGCCTTTCTACCAATTGCAGCAGCGATGATGGTGTAAACGACACCCCGAATTGCATAGGTGTTGCCAATCAAAGCTGCAACTTATCTCAGGTAACATGCGGTTCCTTGGATAATGTACAGAACTACATGGATTATTCATCATGCGGACTTATGTTTACTGCAGGGCAAAGTTCTCGAATGAATGCTGCTGCAAACTCAAATCAGGGTCAGCGAAGCAGTTTATGGTCTGCGTCGAATCTTAGTTTTACCGGAGTTGATGGTGCAAGTGTTCCCTGCGCCCCTATTGCCGATTTTTCCTCTTCAACCAATGAGGTTTGTAGCAATACTTCAGTTACTTTTTCTGACGAAAGTTACAATGCTGCAGTTGATGGCACCTGGCAATGGAACTGGACATTTACCGGAGCTTCAACGCCTAGTTCAACCCAGCAAAATCCTGTTGTTCAGTATGCTAACCCGGGAGTGTATAAC
>JBILCR010000217.1:0-4437 GCA_044353055.1 Flavobacteriales bacterium | reverse complement strand
ACGGTCGTATTTCTTGTCGAGTCCTTTAATTTTAACCTTAAACCGTTTGCCCATTTCTATCCAGGCATATTCTAAATCCTCCACATTTTCGCAACTCACGTTATCGGTTTCGCCGAGCGTGGCGGTGTGTAACACCTCTAAACGTTGGCCACCTGAAAACATGGGTTTGCTTTGCGAGCCCACTTTCTGAATGTAGATAAACTCATCGGCCATTTTGCCGTAGGTTCCCCAACCTAAAGGTTCAGCAGGTTCAAAGTCATAAAGCACAAATGCAAGGGATCCATCATCCAATTTAAACGGTTGATTCACCATTTTACTTTTGCGTGGCTTGCGGTAGCAGTATCCTTTCGAAATCACGAGGTCCTTTCCAACTAAAAAATACACATCTTCCTGGCGAAATGGGGTTGCATCCTTGTAATTGAGGGTCATTTTCAATAGTTCCACATTGTCAATAGAGGGATCGACTTCGAATTTTAAATCAATCGGATAGAATGTAAACTCCACCAGTCCGGCCTCCGATACATGGCCTTCGCAAAACACCAAAGCCCCGGCACCAAAGCCAAAAGGAAGCCATTTTCCTCCGCTGTAAATTGTATTGAGTAAAATGCCGCTGCGGGTTATCATTTTGTCGTCCACACCGTTTATTCGTACGTTAAGGGGATTGGGCGTTTCAATGAGATTGAAGTATTGCGGACGTGCGTAAAAACGGTTACGCGCTGATGACACGCCATCGGCCTCGGCAGCTCCAGCATCGAGATCGAAAACATCTACGCACACTTTGAACTTTTTCGCTAGGCAGGAAGAAAACCCCAAACAATTTACGTGCATGGCAATGCGCATGGTGTAACCACCGCTTTGCGCATTAAATGTGCTTTGGGTTTGGTTGCTTAAATCGTCGGGACCCATTCCCAATGATGCTTTAAGGGGTTCGTATAGATTCCTGTCGGTATGTGCACCCTTCCCGTTTTGAAGCGGAAATACAAAATGTGTCATGCCAAACAAGACCCGTTGCTCTTGTAATGAAGATTTTGGCGGACATGTTAAATTGCGCATGCGTCCTTCAAATTCAAGCGGAGCATCAGGATAGTCGGCCTGCGTAACAAAGGTTTTAAGACGGGCATTATCGCCAGATTCTGCAGAATTTCTGAAGATGCGTTCCGAGCCTGTTTTCCCTCCAACAATGTAATCGCTAAAGGCAACGTCGGGTAATGCAAACCAAACTTCAACACGGTCGCCCTGTATGCCGGGTTTCAGATCTTCATCATTAACTGTGAGATTGATGATGATGGAGTCGTTCTGAACATCAAGGCTAAATGCTGCTGAAAAATCAATCGGATTGGGCTTGCTTTTGCCGGGAAAGGCGTGCAAGCTATCACAGCGAAACAAGGCCGTTGGTTGCGAAGCAACGACTAAATGAATAAACCAAAAGGCGAATAGTAGGTGTAATTTGGCCATACCGGCATTAAATATAGAGAACATTTTCATTTGGTATCGAATTGTATAAATAAAAAAATCCGTAGCGGGCAAGGCGCTACGGATTTTATCACGCAACCAGGATGTAATTAGCGAATCTCAATGTGTTTTCGCTTCGCTGATTCATGGTGTTCTTTTTTTAACACCAGTTTCAGTATCCCGTTTTCGTAGGTTGCGTTGATGTCTTCCTGCTTTACATACTCGGGCAGACTAAAAGAGCGGCTAAATCCCGAATAGCTGAATTCCTTACGGGCGTAATTATTCGATTTCTCCTCGTCCTCGTATTTGTTTTCGGCCTCAATACGCAATACTCCGTTTTGCAAATCAATCGAAAAATCCTCCTTACGCATGCCCGGTGCAGCCAGCTCCACTACGAAGGTATTGTCGAGATCCTTAATGTTTACGGCCGGTAATGTAGATAGTCCGTTAAACAACCGATCTTCTAAAAATCCGTCGGTATTCCAAAAATTTTCTAAAAATGAATTCATGATCGGGAACGCGCCCCGTTGTCTGATAAGTGCCATGTGCTATGTTTTAATTAATTGATACTCCAAAATTAGTGGGGGGCATGCTTGTAGGAAATGACCTTGAGCAGCTAGCGTTATGATAAAAATCAAAAAGGTGCCAAGCCCGCCTTTATATAAGGAATAAAGATGATGAACCCCACAAGGGCTGATGTTAGGGCGCATATTAAAACAGCTGCGGCAGCTAAATCTTTTACTTTTCCAATTTCAGAATCCATGTTGGGATGCAGTTTGTTGGCAAAAACCTCTATTGCGGTATTGAATAACTCGGCGCTAAATACGCATCCAATACACAAAAGCAGCATAATCCACTCTCCTGCAGAAACGCCCACCGCAAGTCCCGCCGCACATACCAATAGTGCCGCAATAGAGTGTATTCTTATGTGTACTTGAGAGCTCCATGCCCATTTTAATCCACGAAACGCGTGGGCAAATGACTTTAGCCGCTGAGTTATGAAACGCATGAATTTAATTGTTCGGTTAAGATACATTTTTTCGCCTGAAAAAGGGAAGAGGCAAAGGGCCTGATACTTTGTGTATAGATAAAATCTATTGTATAAATATTTTTATAGATTTGATTATTATGAATTTTCAACAACTCGAATACATTTTGGCACTCGACAAGCACCGCAATTTTGTTGCGGCGGCAAACGCCTGCTTTGTGAGCCAGCCCACCTTAAGCGCCATGGTTAAAAAACTCGAAGAAGAGCTTAATATCGCTATTGTTAAGCGTGGTATTCATCCTTTGGTATTTACACCTGCGGGCGAACAATTGCTGCAGCAGGCCAAACGCATACTTGCCGAACAACAACTAATGCGCGAATTGTCGAAGGAAATTTCGGAAGGCCTTAGTGGCGAAATACGTTTATGTGTTATTCCTTCATTGGCGGCAACGTTGATTCCACCGCTTATTCAACAAATTGAGGCCTCCGAGCATAATTTAAAAGTGCATTTAAGCGAATTGCCCACCGAAAAAGCCTTGCAGGCGTTGCTTACCGGTTTGGTCGACGTGGCAATTTTAGCTACCCGAAGCGATGAACATCATTTTTGTTCATGGCCTCTTTTTGAGGAAGAAATTGTAGCTTATGTATCGCCTCGCGAGAAAATGCCTAAGGGCAAGTTCATACAGCCCGAACATCTTGATAATTTGCAGCAATGGTTTTTATCAGAAGAACACTGCTTTCGCGATCAGGCGCTCGAAGTATGCAGCCGTAAGGTAGCTCAGGTGGGTAAAACAGAATACAGCGCCGGCAGTGTTTTGGCACTTACACAGCTCGTTGATTTTAATGGAGGCATTACCCTTATTCCTGCAGCAGCTGCCGAATTTTTAACCCATGTTCAAAAGGCCAATATTCGCTTTTTTGCGCCTCCAGCCCCCCAAAGACAGGTGCAGCTAACCACATTATCCGAATATCCCCGAAAAAAAATCATCGACTATCTAATCGAACTCATCCGCAGGCCCTAAATAGAAAGCATCTATCGGGCTATTGATTTTTTCAGTTTGATTGACGCAGGTTGAGCAGCGCATCTTTGCCTCAAACTAAAAATCGAAATTCATTATGAAAAATGTAAATGCCGCCGAATGCCGCGAAATCATCCAAAACCATCCCTATGTAGTGATTAAATTTGGTAACAAATGGTGTAAGCCATGTGCTACGCTGAGCCGCACGATTGACGCTTTGAGTGATGCTTTTCCGAATATTCGCTTTTTAGAAATTGATACTACAGAAGATTTAGCTTACGCTAAAGAATTTGATGTTACCAATATTCCAGCGCTTTTTTTTGCCGCCCACGGTTCCCTAGTTACAAAAGACGATGGCACCAAAAAGCGGCTAAAAGGTGTGGTAGATTCAATCCAATTGCGCGAAGAATTTACACGCCTTCAGAATATTTTAGTTGATGATAATCAGGGGGTTAAAAATTAATCGATGCTATTTGGTTCGTTAACATAGTTTGATGGAAAATAAACTAAAAGTTAGCTGCGTTTATGAAGTATAGATGATTTAATAAAACGTAATTAATCATATAGCCACACAAAACGAATTGTATTTTAAGGTTGTTTTCATTAGTGTTATTTCAAAGGCTGTTGCATAAGACAGCCTTTTTTTATGACCCAAACTTGAGTTCCCCTGCCTACCTTTGTCCATTCTAACGATGGGCAAACAGGCATTACCTTCATATCCGGTTACTGAAGTATCCGAAGCGCTTTTAGGTGAGCTCGATAAACACAACGCAGTATTGCTTTCGGCACCTCCGGGAGCCGGTAAAAGTACCGTACTGCCGCTCTATTTGCTGGAGGCTCCTTTTTTGAAGTCGCAAAAAATTCTAATGCTCGAGCCCCGTCGCTTGGCCGCTCGCGCTGTGGCTGCCCGCATGGCCGACCTCCTCAACGAACCCCTGGGCAAAACCGTTGTATACCGCATTCGATTCGAAACCTGTA
>JBILCR010000013.1:0-14890 GCA_044353055.1 Flavobacteriales bacterium | reverse complement strand
TGATGCCGTAGTAAGTCTTATTTACGAATACGAAGGAGAAACCATGGGAGAAAATTACCTTGCAGGTTCCTTGACCGAAATTGATGATATAGTGGAATCTGGTGATTATCGAAAACTAACGATTAAGCCGGGTAAATCATCAAAATTAAACACATCAATCGCAACCAATTAATATTATATACTATGAAAACCAGGCAATTAATTTTAGTTTTAGCATGTATGCTAAGTCAAGCATTACCTGTGGATGCCACTTCATTTGGTAGTGCTTTAAAAAACAGGGAAATTAAGTTCGAAGTTAAGGCAGTAAACGGACCAAGGAGAATGCTTTTAAAAATTAAAAACCTATTAAAAAAAGAAACAGAAGTTACGCTCGAAGCAGGCCGATTTTTTTATACCGATGGAGAAATACAGCCCTTTGTAATTTCGCGAAACATGATTGTTATGCTCGACCCGGGCGAGGAAACAGAAGTGCCAATTCGGGGATACTGCGGTAATTCTTCATGGGGTTGCCCCATGCTTAACCAAAAATTCGGGAGGACCAGTATGGGCCCCGATAATTTATGCAACACCCTTGAAATGATGAACACCAAGCGTATTGTAGATGAATCGTTATATCAGCAAGTTATTTGGTTTTATACCAATAAACATCAGATTGGTGCCATATACTCCAGCACAAGCGACAGTTTGACCAATTTATCGGTTGTACGTTTTATTTGTAGTAATGAATCGATACGACCTCCGCAATACCGTATTAAATACAGGCCGGCTGCATCTGGCGATGAGCTGGAATTTTCGGGCGTACCCGATGTAGTGGAAGGTTCGATACAATTTAATTTAGAACAGGCCGCCAATGTAAGCTTAAAGGTTTGCGATAAAGATGGAAAAAGTGTTGAGATGTTGGGCGTTTATCTGAACCAGACAGAAGGCGAAATAGAAATTCCGATCAATATTGACGTTTCAAAATTCCCGTTGGGGCATTACACCGTAAAAGCGGTTGATGATTCGGGACAAGTACTCGCCCATAAAGATATTCAGGTGATGTAATTTTTTTAAACAGGGTGGACAATGTCCACCCTGTTCTTACGTTTAATTTATATATCTTAAACATTATATTATGAAAGCCATTAGCCCCATTTTTCGACTATTTACAGCAGCTCTATTAAGCGCTATCCTTTTACAATCCTGCACTGCGGCAAGACCACAATGCCAAGGAATAAAAGCTCATCCCGATTATAAACGTAATGGTGCTAAAAACTGGTAGGTTGTATAGGGTTTATTTTTGAGCCATGCACACAACGTAAGATTATTTTCTTTTATCGAATAACTAAAAAAGAAAGTAATACGTAGTATTGTTCCGATAAAACAATACACCCATGAGTAAATTTTTAACGCGAGTTTTTGTAGTGGAAGACAACACTTTTTTTTCCCAACTTATAAAACAAAAGCTTGAGCAAAACGACCATATTGAAGTGGAACTCTTTGAAAGCGGCGCTGCTTTCAGAAACAATTTGCACCGAAACCCAGACATCGTAATATTGGATTATTCCATTCCGGATACGAATGGAATTGATCTTTTGCGAGAAATTAAGCACTACAATAACGATATTAAAACTATTCTGTTATCGGGGCAGGAAAAAGTTGAAGTGGTTATTGAGGCCTTTGAGCATGGAGCTGAAGAATACATAAAAAAAGACGATAATGCCCTTACCCTTCTTGACTTAAAGGTTACTAAACATCTGGGAAGTGTTGATTTAAGAAAAGAAGTTGAAACCTTGCGCGAACAGATTATAGATCGGAATAAATACCACAAAATTATTGGTGAGAGTCAGGCCATTCTTAAAGTATTGCGCTTGGTGCAGAAAGTCGAAAAAACCAATATGTTGGCCTTAATAACCGGCGAGAGCGGCACAGGAAAAGAACTTATTGCCTCGGCAATACATTACAACTCTGATCGCAGAAACAAACCCTTTGTGGCGGTGAATGTGGCCGCAATTCCCGAAGACTTAATTGAGTCGGAACTCTTCGGACATGAACGGGGTGCATTTACTGGCGCTGATACCAAGCGTATCGGAAAGTTTGAGGAGGCCAATGAAGGAACTATATTTTTGGATGAAATTGGCGAAATGGATGTGCACATGCAAACAAAGTTGTTGCGCGTGCTTCAGGAAAGTAAAATTACCCGACTGGGTTCGAATAAAGAAATACCCCTTAATGTGCGGGTTATCGCAGCTACCAATAAGAATCTCGCACAAAGGGTAAAAGATGGTAAAATGCGAGAAGATTTGTATTACAGGCTGCAGGGATTCTTAATACACCTGCCTCCGCTCAGAGAGCGCGAAAACGATATTTTACTGCTCTCGCGCACCATGCTAAATCAATTTTGCACATCAAACCGATTGCCCGTAAAATCATTTTCGGCCGATGCCATTCAGAAAATGATGGCACACCCCTGGAGCGGTAACGTAAGGGAGCTAAAAGCATTTGTAGAACGATCGGTACTTATTTCGGATGGCGACACCATTGAAGCCGAAGATTTGATTTTCTCTCAAAATATCTAAAATTTTATTTGTTAATAATTTTAAAGACAACATTTCATTTTGTTGCATTTATTTGCATCAATATTTCGTTTTGAGTTCCTAGGTTCGGCCTTGTTATGGCTAAACCAGTTAAAAGTATTGGAGACTACCTCAAACAGGTAGGAGAGAATGTGTATATAGCCCGCAGAAGAAAAGGATATACCATGCAGGAATTAGGCGAAGATATTGGGATGGATCGATCCGCAATCAGTAAAATCGAGAGCGGAAAAAATCTCACCATTGAAACCTTAATTAAGTTATCTACAGCTTTAGAAGTGCATCCATCCGACTTGCTCGAAGGTGACTTTTCGGTGAGCGATCGCGAATTGGACACCTATATTGCACAGAAACGCTCTCGTAGAAAAAAATAAATCAGCAGATTTTGCGTATTGTACCCATTGGATATTAAATGTCCAATGGCATTTTACTATTGGCTTAGATTTAAGCTATTTACTTAGCGTTACGGTGCGCATGTAAATCTTTTCACTGCAATCCGTTTTAACCCAAGCGCGATACACATACACCCCTTCCTGTACTTCTTTTCCCATGTAGGTGCCGTCCCAACCCGCGTCAACATCGGTCCATACGTGCAGGCGCTCCCCCCAGATGTTATATATCTCGGCATACACAAGAGGGTTTCCTTCGGTGTACATTTTAAACACATCATTTAACTGATCTCTATTGGCCGTAAATGCACCAGGAATATAAACCGGAGCGTCTTCGCGAATGCGCAGTTCAACAGGGTCGCTCCAAAGGGTATCGCCACATATCTGCAACGAAAAGCGTATCTGCTGCCCATTTAAATCTTCATTGGCATTGACATTAAGCACCATACTTTGACTTCCGCGGTAAACTGAATTGTCCACAATAGGTGTATATACGTTTTGATATTCATCCCAAAGCTCCCACTGAAAAACATCGCCAGCACCATTGAATGAAGCAATAAGCGAAAATTCATCATGGCTGCAGATGCGTTCGGGCTGATTTATGGTTATTAAAGTGGGTACTGTTACCACATTTAGAGCTACTGAATTACTCCACTTTAACGAACCGCACCAACCGGTTACTTCACAGCGAAACACTCGTAAATCAAGAGAATCACTCAAATTTGAAATGATTAAAACCGGACCATCAACCCCCAAAAAAGACACTGAATTCTCCAGATCAACAAATTGGCCCCCAACCTGCATTTGCCATTGGTAGGTTAATACATTTGATGCCTGCAATACCAAACGTACCGTATCCGTTTTACATACTTCCTGTGGTGCCTGAATATTTTCTAATTCCAACAGCGGCAACACATTAAGCAAAGCCGTATCGCTCAAAATAATCGCATCACAAAAGCTAAAACCACATCTAAAAATATAGCCATTAAATTCATAAGTCACATTTGAAATAATCAAGCTATCGCTTGATGCACCGATGGCCCAACTGTTCCCTTCACAAGGCGAAAATGTTTGACCACCATCGCTACTATACTCCCATTGCCACGCGCCACCAGCATTGGTGAGGCATACAAATACAGCAGATTGTTGTTCACAAAGAGTAAATGATTCAGGCTGCTCTAAAATTTGAGCATTTTGGGCAAGCGTAAGCGTGGCCGACAACGTGGTTTGTGTGTTACAGGCTCCTGTTAAAACGCACCTAAAAAGCGTGCCGTTTAATGAGGCATTTATAGAATTAAAAATTATTTCGGCGCTTTGCTGTCCCGAATAATCAATAGAAGCAGGCAGATCAGAGAACGTGATGCCTCCATCCGAACTCATCTGCCACTGATAAGTTATTTCTTCGCCCGATGCTAACACCGAAAATGCAACAGAGCCGCCTTCACACGATACTAAATCTGGAGGATGCTGCTGTATAGCAACTAAACCATTTACGGTTAAGGTGCAAAGCTGGGTAATTACATCACTACCGCAATCCTGCGATAAGCGGCAGCGCAGAACATAAAAAGATTCTTCTAATAACGCTGCATCAATTATGAGGTTATTATCCGCATCAGGGCTTATTCCGTTCAACCCCAAACTACTTAACGGCAAATAACTTCCTGAATTCTGCAGAACTTCCCAAGTTGCTGAAATATATTCGTTAGCTTCAAATGATATAACACCTGAATCATCAGCACAGAGCGCCACATCAAAAGGCTGTTGCGTAATTTCGGTACTGCCGCCAGTTATAATTCCCGCAGGAGTGGAATATTGAACGGTACCACAAACTGTAGCACTTTGACGAAACAGCACACTTTCATAACCTGCAGGCGGTATCATTAATGAAAGCAGGGTACTCTGCGTTCCCGAATAGGGATTTGCGTCGACAAGATCTGTAAATGTTTGTCCTCCATCGAAACTTGCCTGCCATTGATATGCAACACTGCTGTTGTTGGCAGTGGATGAAAAACTGAGGGGTTGACCGATACAATAAACAGCATCGGATGGATTGCTAAGTGTAATTGAAGGAGATTGAAGGATTAACGTTGCCGTATCGGAACTCCAAGTGCCACAAGAAGATATGGCCGTACAATAATACAGAGTGCCATCCAATGCATTATTGGTTTGCAAAAGATTGAGTGTAGATGCAGTAGATCCACTCAAAAATGCATTATCGCTCAGTGCCGAAAAACTTACACCGCCATCGTTACTTTGATACCATTGATAGGTATAGCCTGCATTGGAGCTTACTGAAAATGATGCTCCATCAGGCAAACAAACAGCGGCATCTTGCGGTTGAATAAAATTGGGAAGCGCTCCTGCGGGTGCAACATTAAATGTTAAGCGTGCATCCATAGGCCGCTGAAAATATTCAATAACCAAATCGGTATTACCGCTTAAACAGATGCCATTAGGGAACGCAGTTTGCGTTGTTTTATAACTTGAAGCATACGGCTGTTCAAGAAACGAACTTAAAAGCCATGTGGCTCCGCCGTCCACACTTAAGCGAATACCATCATCGCCTTGAATAGAAAGATGATATAGGCCAGGGGCGAAATTCTCGGTACGTAGAAGCCGTAAACTAAAATTGGTAGTGTAGGCGGTTCCGCATGCAAATGAAGATGCATTGGCTGAAGAACCCGGAACACCGCCACTGGCGCTGAAAAACAAATCTATATTTAAAGGATTGTAAACTGCATGACCTTGATAATTGGCAGGCGCAAAAAAGTTCTGCGCACTAACCAAAGCCGGTGTATTTAATACCGAACCGGTTGTTGATGTCCAAGTATATACATGCCCCCACCACTGTCCGTTGCCGCTCGAGTTGGGTAAAACGGGGGCTAAGGGCGTAGTTGCAGCCGTTACTGTTATAAAATTAGTACCACCGCATTGAAATAAATCGTTGCTAATATAGCCGGTAGAGGCACGCATCCTAATGGTGTATGATGTTCCCAAAGGCGTTGCAATGGGAATGGTAATGCGCATCAGTAAATTATTGATATTCGATGAAAAAGCATAAGGACCTGTAATCCATGAAGCACCATTATTGGTACTGTATTGTGTAGCATTTAATGTTTGCGTGCCTGAGGCAAACGATCCGGTGGCGTTAGATAACCATGCCTGGATTAATGTGCCCGCAGGAAAATTCTCAATTTGAGGTATCTTAAGTTCGAGTATGCCCCCCTGACATACCGTTGGGCATGTGTAGGTAGGACTGGGTTCGCTACGCGAAATATACTGGGCTCCAGCAATATGCCAAAGGAGAAGACAAGTCAAAAAACTCAAAGTTCTTAAGATACGTTGCATCAGCAGAGGCCCAATTAGTTCCTAAAATTGCAAAATTATGTGTTAATATCACACTTTGGTTTTCAAAACAGGAAACCCCAAAACACATCTATTTGATTATATGAATATTAAACAATAACATAGCATAAATCACTAGAATTAGTGATTTACTTCCATTTCTATTTCATGCAGCTTTGTCCCATCAAATTCAACCACCATGAAAAAGCTCCTAAATCTTCTATTTGTTCTTGTGCTGGCAACTTCGGCTGCATTTGCACAGGAACACGAAATGCATTGCATGATTTACAAACTGCCCGAGCAGTATTTAATTCAAAACAGTTCGCTGATTGTGCGCGCTGAGGTTCTTTCCAAAGAATCGGACTGGAACACCGAAAAAACACGCATTTATTCGTATTACCAACTCAAAGTGTACGAGGATTTTAATGGTAATGCCCCTGCATACCTAACTATGGTAGCAGAAGGAGGTCAAGTGGGATACAACGAGGAACAATTTGCCGATCGCATCGATTTTACTGCAGGTGATGAGGTAATTGTTTTATTGAAACAAGTGCCTTCTCATTGGAAAGGAATTCGTCGCGGTAATAATCAGTTTTCTTCATGGACTTCTATTCAGGGTGTTTTTAGGGTAGATCAACACGATCAATCACTGCACGATATTTTCAACCGCTACGAAAATGTGGATGAATTTCGTGGGCGGGTATCCCATTTAACGGGACGCCGACCAGATGTTATAGCTGAAAAAGCGAAAATCAACAACCCCATTCCACCCACAAGCACTGCAGCTGTAATATCGGGGCTAAGTCCATCGACCGTTACAGCCGGAACTAAAACCATTTTAACCATTACCGGAAGCGGATTTGGAGCCACGCGTGGAAATGGATTCGTGGAATTTAGGAGTATATTCTTAGACGGCTCCTTCGGAAGACCGTTAATAAAAGATTATCTGTTTTGGAGCGATACCGAAATACGGTTATTTGTGCCTTCAATTTTAACCAATGCAACAGGCGATTCGCCCGCTGCAACAGGCCCGGTGCGTGTTACGCCCGATGGCGGCACAGCTGCACAAAGCGCCGGAAATATTAATGTAACCTATGCATTGTTAAATGTTCGGCCTTTAGGAACCGATTCGGCATTTTCGCTGGTTGCCGGCAACTTCAATGCTTTGGGTGCCTATACATTCCAGTTTAACGATCAATTTACCACCACATTTGGCAACACCGCCAAACAAACCGTAGAACGTTGTTTTGCAAAATGGCGTTGCGCTACCGGCTTTAACTGGACACTTTCTGCGACAAATACAACCGTAAGAACAACAGGTGCCGATGGTGTAAATGTAATAACCGACGATTTACAATCTCCACTACCAACGGGCGTTGGAGGCCGAAGTTTAAATCATATTCAGGGATGCGGAAACGGTGCTAATCTTAAACCTATCACCATACAACAAGACATCATCATTAATAATGATCCATCCAGCACAAATACAACCTATAGTTGGAATTTCGGTCCGGGAAATCCGTCTTTTAATCAAATGGATTTTGAGACGGTTTTGTTGCATGAAATTGGCCATTCGCATCAGATAACCCATACGCTATACAATTCTCCTACAGAAGTAATGGCGGCTACTCTTGTAAACGGAGTTGCAAAAAAGAATCTCCTCCCTAATGACATTGCAGCTGGCTTAGACGTTGTGAACCGCAGCTCTGTGTCGGTGGGATGTGGTGTTTCGCCTTTGTCTGTTTCGAGCCCATCGATTACGATTAGTACTTCTACTCCCCTACCCGTTTGCGCCACCGGATCAGTAGTATTCACTGCCAATACAAACGGAACTGCTCCCGTGAGTGCATTGCAATGGTATGTAAATGGTGTGGCTCAATTCGTTGGGCTTGGCAGCACAAGCTTTACATACCTTAGTCCGCAAAATGGTGCGGTAGTTACCTGCGGAATTTCTGGATGTTCGAATACTGTATCTAACTCGGTTACCGTATCCGTTACCGCCATACCATCTGCCCTATTTACCTATCCTTCTACCAGTTATTGTAAGAATTTTTCAACGGCAATTTCTCCAAACATCACAGGTGCAAGCGGAGGAACCTTCACAAGCACTCCTGCAGGTTTATCTATTAATTCTACCACTGGAGCCATTAATGCACCCGCAAGTACCATGGGAACCTATACTGTTACTTATTCTGTAACCGTTTCAGGATGCTCCAATGCTTCAACAAAAACCATTTCAATTGTTAATCCAGCTACCGCAACTATTGCTTATGCAGGACCTTACTGTAAAACGCAAACTACTGCATCAACGCCAACTATAACCGGTGCTACCGGTGGAAGCTTTTCGGCAAGTCCTGCCGGGTTAACACTGAATACCTCTACCGGTGCCATCACACCGTCGAGCAGCACTGCCGGAACGTACACTGTTACATATACTGTTGCCGCAACAAGTACATGCGGAGCTATTACAGCAACAACTTCTGTAATAATTAATGCCGCACCCAGCGCAAGTATATCGTATGGAGCATCTACGCTTTTATGCAAACTAATTACAACGCCAGTAAGCTGCACAATTACCGGAACACAGGGAGGAACCTTTAGCAGCTCGCCGGCTGGATTAACGCTAAATGCAAGCACAGGGGCAATAACACCTTCTACCAGCACGGTTGGAACATACACGGTTACGTATACCATTGCAGCTTCTGGAGGATGCAGTGCAGTAACGGCAACCCGCTCTATTACCATTGAAAATCAACTGCCCACACCTGCATATATAAGCGGAACTACAACGGGTAACTGCGGAATCTCACGAACGTTCTCAACTCCGGCCATTCAGGGTGCCTATAATTATCAGTGGGTTTTGCCAAGCGGTGTTACAGGAAGTTCAACTACCAATAGCATTACCGCAACCTTTCCTGCTAATTTTACATCAGGTACAATCAGCGTGAGGGCGAACAGACTTACAGGTTGTAGCAGTAATTTCCGCAGTATAAATGTGTCGGGGGCTCCGGCGCAACCGGGTTCGTTTACTGGAACCAATATCAACACCTCAACATTTACGGGAACATTCACTATTTCAGCTGTATCGGGCGCTACATCGTATGCCTGGACCATAACAAATGGCGTTATTTTATCAGGTCAGGGAACCACTTCCGTAACTGTTCGCAAAAACACTGGTGCGGTTAGTGTAACGCTGTGCGTGCGCGCATCAAATGGTTGCGGCACATCGGCACAGCGCTGTTCTACATATACATTGGCGCCGCAATTTGCCCCAATGGAGCAAGGTGCCGGCTTACCTTCAACATCCGAAAAAAACATTTTCGAATTTAGTCGCCCATTGCCAACCGTATTCCCCAATCCCGCAATGGATTACGTAACGCTTAAATTTGATGAGTTGTGGTATGGAACCGAAGTAACCGCATACCTTATGAATGTAGAAGGAAAAACACTGCGCGAGTTCAGCTTTGTGCCATCAGGCGATGAAACGCAGCAAACCGATGTTTCGGGATTGATGCCCGGAATGTATATGATGCGTCTTCAAACAACCGATAGTTATCAAACCGTTCGATTTATTAAGCAATAAACTATTATTACATTATTCTTTAAAAGCCTCCTTCGGGAGGCTTTTTCATGCTACATAGCGTTTAAATAGGTCAACTACTGCTTGCGATTTTATAAAAAGAAAGTCGTCGGACACATAATTTGTATTGGAATCCATTGCCATTCGTTCTCGTAAAAATTGACCATTATTATTTACAGGTATTTTTTCGTAAACGAAATATCCGAGATCTCTCATCTTCTGAAAGATGGACTCAATGTGATGGCCTTTTTCATTAATTTCAATTAAAAAGGTAACATTCGGTTCCTCCAGCAGTGTTGAACATCCTTCTAAAGCTTCAATCTCATGGCCTTCAATATCCATTTTAATAAAAAAATGATTTTGTTTTTTTAGCTTATCGTTTATTAATGTATCCAGTCGATTAACTTTAATTACCACTTCATTTGTGATGTCAATTCCATCCTGGCTTGCAACATTTTTATTAAGGGTAGATAAATATGAGGAACTATCGAAATAAATTGTTTTGCTTGCATCTTCGTTAGATAATCCTACATCCAATAGGGTATAATTTGAAAAATTATTCAATTTACAACGGTCTAGATTAATTTCATTGGTTTCTTGGTTAGGTTCTATCATGATTACATTTAATTCTTTGCTCAAAGCGCACATGGAACGCATGCCCATATTGGCTCCACCATCTATGTAATAAGAAGTGCTTTTGTAGTTATGATAGAAATAATCAACAATAACGGTTTCTATTCGATTAATGGCGCTGTCATGCCAACGATACCCCATGGCTACATGCCGCATAATAGGCTTGTCTTTAACTAACCTAGTTTTAACAACCTCTTTATTATTGAGGTTAATTTTCCAAACCGCATTTTTATTTGGTAAGATGATATGCGTGTTTAAGATATGCACCCACATCGGATTGGACCGCTCATATATCCAATTGAAGCATTTTAATCCAAAGGGAAGTCGGATCAGTTGATTGAACAAGAAAAAAACAACTACACGAACTTGGGTTCTTAATGTTTGCATAAGTATTTAGGTAATAAATTTGAACGTCGTCTTCAGACCAATACGTCAATCTGCAATGCAATCTTAACCCTTTTTCATGTAAAAACCGTCAAAAGCAAACATGATTTTAATTCCCGAATGTCAAAATAGCACTGCAACAAGAGAAAAAATGTCAATTTGTCTGTAATTTACACTTGGAAACACCTTTGATTAGCGCATTCCGATAAATAAATAATTTATGAATTTCAACCAATTCACCACAAAGGCTCAAGAGGCAGTGCAACAAGCGCAGCAACTGGCCATGCAAAACGGACAGCAAGCCATCGAAACCGGACATTTGCTGAGGGGATTGCTCGATACCGACGAATATGTACTTCCTCATTTGTTTCGCAAGTTAAGCGTAAACACAAAAGCGCTTGATGCCGCGCTAAATGCAATTATAAATGGATATCCGAAAGTAAGCGGAGCCAAGGTTTACTTTAGCAACGGCGCACAACAAGCACTAGCAAAAGCCACCAGCTTAATGAGCGAGATGAAAGATGAATTTGTTACGCTCGAACATCTTGCACTTGGAATTTTATCGGGCGATGACCACGTTGCTCGATTGCTCAAAGATGCGGGTGTGAGCGAAAAAGACCTTCGCACTTCGATTTCGGAATTGCGTAAAGGACAAAAAGCCACTTCGCAAAGTGCCGAAGAAACCTATAACGCGCTGAACAAATACGCTAAAAACCTCAACGAAGCTGCCCGTGCGGGCAAACTCGATCCGGTAATTGGCCGCGACGAAGAAATTCGTCGGGTATTACAAATACTCTCGCGTCGCACCAAAAACAATCCCATCCTTATTGGCGAACCCGGTGTGGGAAAAACCGCTATTGCCGAAGGATTGGCCCATCGCATCGTAAATGGCGATGTGCCCGAAAATCTTAAAACCAAGCAAATCTATTCGCTCGACATGGGTGCGCTCATTGCCGGAGCGAAATACAAAGGCGAATTCGAAGAGCGTTTAAAGTCGGTAGTGAAAGAAGTGGTTTCGTCTGAAGGCGACATTGTTTTGTTTATCGACGAAATCCACACGCTCGTGGGTGCCGGTGGTGGCGAAGGCGCCATGGATGCCGCCAATATTTTAAAGCCCGCTTTAAGTAGAGGCGAATTACGCGCAATCGGGGCTACTACACTCAACGAATACCAGAAATATTTCGAAAAAGATAAAGCACTGGAGCGTCGATTTCAGAAAGTGCTCATTGACGAACCCGATAGCCAGGACGCCATTTCGATTCTACGTGGGTTGAAAGAGAAATACGAAAGTCACCATAAGGTGATGATAAAAGACGAGGCTATTATTGCTGCGGTGGAAATGAGTCAACGCTACATCAACGACCGTTTTTTACCCGATAAAGCCATCGATTTAATTGATGAAGCAGCATCGAAATTGCGCATGGAAATAAACTCCTTGCCCGAAGAATTGGATGAGTTGGAGCGTAAAATCCGTCAACTCGAAATTGAACGTGAGGCCATTAAGCGTGAGAACGACGAGAAGAAACTAGCCACACTGCACGAAGTAATTGCTAATCTCGAAGAAGAGCGCAACGCCTTTAAAGCCAAATGGCAGGAAGAGAAAAATGTGCTCGACGAAATCCAGAAACAGAAATCGCAAATAGAAGCCTTGAAATACGAAGCCGAACAAGCCGAACGCAGCGGAGATTTTGGCAAGGTGGCCGAGATACGATACGGGCGTATTAAAGATGCGGAGCAGACCATCGAAGAACTGAAATCGCGGCTCATTGAAACGCAGCGTGGCAAAGCGATGATTAAAGAAGAAGTGGATGCCGAAGACATTGCAGGCGTAGTGAGCCGCTGGACCGGAATTCCCGTTAATCGTATGCTGCAAAGCGAACGCGAAAAACTCTTACACCTCGAAACCGAATTACACAAACGTGTGGTAGGTCAAGATGAAGCCATCGAGGCGGTATCGGATGCTATTCGCCGATCGCGTGCCGGTTTGCAAGACAAACGCCGTCCGATTGGTTCATTCATTTTCCTCGGAACGACCGGCGTGGGAAAAACCGAATTGGCCAAAGCTTTAGCCGAATTTCTTTTTAATAACGATCAGGCGATGACACGAATCGACATGAGCGAATACCAAGAGCGGCATTCGGTGAGCCGTTTGGTAGGAGCTCCTCCCGGTTATGTTGGATACGATGAAGGCGGCCAACTTACTGAGGCGGTGCGTCGCAAACCTTACAGTGTGGTGTTGCTCGACGAAATCGAAAAAGCACATCCCGATGTATTTAACATCCTTTTGCAGGTGCTCGATGATGGCCGATTAACCGACAACAAAGGCCGCGTGGTGAATTTTAAAAACAGCATCATCATTATGACCTCAAACATCGGCTCGCATTTAATCCAAGAGCAATTTGAAGGGCTAACCGAAATAAACCGCGCCGAAACCATAGCCAAAGCCAAAAATGAAGTTTTTGAGTTATTGAAAAAAACGATTCGTCCGGAGTTTTTAAATCGAATTGATGATATCATCATGTTCCAGCCTTTGAGCAGAGAGAATATGGAAGAAATTGTGAAGCTGCAATTTAATGGAGTGAAGGAATTACTACGCGAACAAGGCTACACGCTCGATGCTACGACCGAAGCCCTTGATTGGTTGGCACAGTTGGGCTACGACCCTCAATTTGGCGCTCGTCCCGTAAAACGACTGTTTCAACGCAAAGTGCTCAATGAGTTAAGCAAGCAAATTCTGGCAGGAAGCATCAGCCGCGAAAAAGTGATTCTGCTGGATATGATAGAGAATCAGATGTTCTTTAGGAACATTGAGCGCGAAATGGTGTAAGATTAAATTGAGTTTGTTTGTAAGGCGATTCGAGTTAGCTCGGATCGCCCTTTTATTTGATCACAATAAACATCAGTGTTGATATTTCAATTTGCCATTTGAAGAACGATTTCATAGGAATCCTATCCCCCCCTGCCCAACGCGAAGCTACCTCCTACGATTCAAATAGCCGTTAATATTCGTTTATAACCGTTTAAAACGCTTATTGAATTTAGGCTCGAAAATTCCGAATTAAGCTTATGAATAGGTCTATTAGACCGCATTGATATTGACGCTACATAAACGCTAAAGCAAACCATCTGTCAAGATAATTCGGAGATTGCGAACATTTTTGAGCTTTAAAAGTTAATTTACCATCTAAATCAAATCCATGCGCGCAATTATTACAATTTTATGGTTATCACTTACAGCTAATGCTCTGGTATCGCAACAAATTGGTACGATTAGAGGAACGGTTAGGGATAAAAACACTCAGGAACTGCTCATCGGTGCTACAGTGCAGATTGAAGGTACAAGCCTCGGGGCTGCGGCCGATCTGAACGGGAATTATAAAATTAACAACGTGCCTGTAGGTTCGTACACCATAAAAGCCAGTTTGGTGGGTTACCAGCCCCTCAGTAAGTTTAATGTGGCCCTGAGTTCGGGCAACGATCAGGTTATAAACTTTGAGTTAAGTCCTAATAAAACCGACCTAAAAGAAGTTGAAATTACATTCGATAAAAACAAATCGGCAGCGGCAGTAGATATGGTAACACCGCTATCGGTGCAATCGCTCACTACAGAGGAAATACGCTCTAATCCGGGAGGTAATTTCGATATTTCGAAAGTAATACAGGTACTGCCGGGTGTAGCAGGGGCTGCATCGGCTTCGTTCCGCAACGACATTATCATTCGCGGCGGCGCTCCAAATGAAAATGTATTTTACCTCGATGGCATCGAAATTCCTGTAATTAACCACTTTCAAACACAAGGCAGTTCGGGCGGACCGGCCGGTATGCTCAATGTGTCGTTTATCGAAGATGTGAAACTCAGTACTTCGTCGTTCGATGCCCGATTCGATAATGCGCTTGCCTCGGTATTTCAGTTTAAACAGCGCGAAGGGAATCCGGAGCGACTTAGTGGTAACTTTAGACTATCATCTTCAGAATTTGCCACTACG
>JBILCR010000216.1:0-4452 GCA_044353055.1 Flavobacteriales bacterium | reverse complement strand
ACGCTTGAAAGAACTACACATGCTAGGCGATTATGGTATATATGGAAAGGATGGGCAGCTTAACACCTGTTTTATTTCAACGAATGACATTACCGGTGGCAATTCGGGAAGTATGGTTGTAAACGGCAAAGGCGAGTTAATTGGCTGTGCCTTCGACGGCAACTGGGAGGCCATGAGCGGAGATATTTTCTTTGAAGATAAAATTCAACGTACCATTTCTGTGGATATTCGGTATGTACTTTTCTTAATTGACAAATTAGGAGGTGCCGGTCACTTGGTGGACGAAATGAAGCTTATGAAAAAAGGCAAAGAAGTAAAGCGGAGCTAATAATCTGACTTTACTGACAACAAAGATTTTAAAAGGTCGAAAGAAGTTTCTTTCGGCCTTTTTTGTGGATATAGATATAATTGTAAATTCATGTCGGGTATGGGGAAATAGGCCACAATTTGACACAATTAAATAAAAACAATTTAAGTAAAAATGAACCATAAAGTCACCCTTAGTAATGACACTCCTAGTGAATATTTTGAATCAAACACAGGATTCCAGACTGTTACAATAAAAAAGATTAAATTCTCAAACCCAAAAGACGTCTCGGCACTGCTATGTAATTGGCTTCATGGTCAATTTGGGGAAATCTTTTCAATTCCAATTTCCGAAGCATATGCTAATCAACAGGACAAATTTGATCTAATCGAAATGGCGAAGGCGTTTGATGAACCGTTTAAAGGTCCATTTGATAGACTAGATATTAAGTTAGAAAGGGAATTTGAGAAAGACTCATCAGAATTGATGTTTGAAATCGAATTAACATAGACTTAAACAAACTATGGCTAACCACACAAGAAATTGGCGGTTCAGTGGTTACATAAAGTTTTATGCTTCGTGTCGCTGGCAGACAGTTTTCATATCCTAAATCGCCAACTTCTTGCAGCCGCAAACATTATGGACAAGATAAACTGACATAATATTTGAAATAATGAGATTGAATAGAACACTAATTACGCTTTGCTTAGTATTTACTTCAATAATTTCACATTCTCAAGTATTAACTGACGAAGAAAAGAAACTATACAATATTCTCATGCAATACAGGGAAGAGATTAGAATTAAATAAATAGCTGACCGTCTTTAATCCAAAAAAAATAACAGAACACCATGTATCCATTTCCAATTGTAAAAATCACCTTCAATGGTCAACCTTTAAGTAAAAAGGAATATGAGGAACGCCCAGAAATTCATGAATTGTATCCAACAAAAGAAGTATTTATGGATCGACTGTATTTGCCTCTTTTGAAAAAAGCACAAGAATCAAACACTGAACAGCTTTTAGAAATATCGGAGTATTCCATTAAAATTAATGGGGTTTTGCATACTCTTTCTTGACTTTATAACAATAAGGCAAGCCATAAAACTCTATTGGCAACAACACACTTGCGTTATATGCTTGTAATAAAGCAGGATACGTTGCATCGCCCACAAAACCTCAAAAAAATGGCCAGAATTTCTTCTGGCCAAAACATTTTTATTTACCCACTATCCGCAGGTCATATCAACCTGTAGCTCCATATCAACGCGATCGTCGCCATCAAAAAACACCCTGCGCACCACAATTGCCCTTAACACATCTATCCGCTGGCCGGGTTGGAGATTAAGAAACATTTCGGGGATAAATTCAAACTCAAAAATACCACCGCCGGCATAATTCATCTGTTGCTCGGGGTTAGTTCCCGTTAAAAAAATAGTAGTTGGCTTCACTACGCTACCATCTGTTAATGTAGCCTCAAGAAAAAGGAAACAGTCGTCGGCTGCCAAATTTTGCATGCTCACTTTTTCTTCGCGGTAGTTATCGTAAACGATCTTCACGATATCGTCCTGCAAAGGTGCTGAAGGCAAACTATAAACAATGGTTCGCTCCACATTGGGCGGATTAATCTCGAGCAACAAATCGTCTGATTTACGGTCGGGTTCGCCATATCCTCCCCCATTTTTAGGTTTTATTAAGAAATGAATATCCTGCTCATATGCTGTTGCCGCATCAACAGAATAAAACTCTGTAGGAACCATCGTAAAACTATACACCAAATCGCTTTCTTTGGTCATGCGCAGCAACTCGTTGCTGTTTTGCCAAGGACGATCACCGCTGCCGTTTGCACGTTCACTACCAATTGGCCACTCAAAGGGTTTCCAAGTCCAAATATAAATTCCCGAATCGCTTTGCGCGTCGGCAATAAGGTTAAGCACATATTCTTTTGTTTGATCGAGCTGTGCCAGATTAACAATAATTTTCACCTCTGTGGTAGGATCGTTGTAGTCAACCGGCGATGAAGTAACCACCTGTGCAAAAGCAACAGTACCAAAGCCTAAAAAGGCTGATAATACGAGTAAAAGAGCGCTCTTTTTCATGATTAATCTATTCTTTTGAAGGTGTATTCATATTTTAAATAAGGCGTTCCGCAACTGTCTTTGCGCATGATTTCGAAGCCCAACTGCGGATCGTAATCGCGTACCATATTTTTGAGCGGAGCACTTACTGTATCGCCATAGGAGGTATAGAAATTAATTTTTGTGGGATAAGGGGTCTGATCATATTGCCAGGTTCCACCCGTTCCAAAAACTTTAGGAAGTACTCCTTGCTGCAGCACATCATACGTATTGCCCTCTTTGTTCATTCGAAGCTGCAGGGTTCGGCTCGGATTTGCAGTAACAAATGCCGTTACATTTCGGCTCTCGGGCAACAGTGTTTTTAGATCGGTTTGAATGACCTGAGCTACTTCCCAGCTGCCGTAAATGCCATCACCCGGAATAGCATCGGGACCAATTTCTTTAAGATCTGGCTTGCATGAGGCAACAAGAAGCGCCAATGCCAAAAGAACACCAAATGATTTTGTATTCATCGTCATGATTTTTGATACAATTTATAATTATTCGCACCCTCCGGTAGGGTTAAGTTCAAATCCGGTAACTGTATTTTCGGCCCCTGGAAACTGAAGCACCATACCCGGACAATTCCAAGGAGCATTTCTTGAGGTAGATGCTTCGCCCAATGCACCAATACGTTTAATCTGTATGGTGCGGTCGCCTTCAAAACAAAGTTCCCTGCGTCGCTCTGCACGAATGGCCAAAACGAGGTCGCGCCCTGTAACTGGAGGTAAAGGCGCAAGACCGGCACGCGCACGAATAAAGTTAAGATCTTCGAGGGCTTGGGTTTCAGAGCCTGCACCTGAGGCGTAAGATTCGGCTCGCGTGAGCATCATTTCGGTAATGTGCAAAAGCGGAATCCACATAAATGGGCGATCGTATTTTGCCACGCCATAAGTGGTGTTGCCTCCCGCGCTAATTTCTCGCAGCCAATTTGAGATTCTCAGGTCGGCGGTGTCGCCGTTCATAAATCCATAAAATTCCGAAGATGCGCGCATGGTTGGATTGGTATTATTATCTGAACGGTATGCTAAAAAGGCATCGCCACGTTCGTCTGAAATTCCGTTACCCAAATAACTTACCGTGGCAAAAATTTGCTCAGTATTGGCTCCTGCCGTAAAACGGTTAAGACTATCGAGCGGAGCATAACGATTGCTAGATATCACCTCGTTGGCGAATTGGCCTGCATTTATAAAATCATTTAAATCAAAATAAATACGCGCTTTAAGTGCCTTAGCGGCCCATTTGGTGGCATAAACGGTATTATCGTCGGGTAAATTAGTTTCGGCAAAACTGAGGTCTTCGAGAATTTTCTCGTAACACTCTTTCACCGTCGAACGTACGCCTACATCGTTGCTCAGCTCCATGCGCATAACAATACCCGGATGGCTGTTGTCGTTGGTGAAACCTGCAGGTTGTGCAAACAAACGCAGTATACCGTGATGGCAAAAGGCACGTAAAAATCGAGACTCTGCTTCGATTCGGAGCTTATCAGCCTCGGTCATTCCTTCTACATCGTCTTTCTTGCTGATGAGCTGATTGGCCCTATAAATAGCTATGTAGGCATCGCGATAAACTCCCGAAATGGTACCGTTAAAAATATCGGTGCGACGCAAATACACTTGAATATAGTCGTTCTGATTGGCAGGTGCATCAATATTATCGCCTAACAACTCGCTCAGGTTTTGAAGCTGTCCGCCAAACGTATTAGCCGTTACATCATAAACCGATAACAGAAGCTGTTGCAGGTCTTCGGGGGTTTTGATGGCATCAACATCCAAAAACTGCGTTTCGGTAGCCTCGGGTTTGCGGTCTAAAAAATCTTCTGAGCATCCCGTAATCAATAGACCTGAAGCAATAAAAGCGGTATAGATATATTTTTTCATGATGTCTTATGTCTGGGGTTAAAATCCAATATCGAGGCTAAACATATACGACTTTTGCTGCGGCGCCGTTAGATAGGTAATGTTTGGACTCATGTTACGGTCGGTGGGGTTTTCGAAATCGCGCGAAATTTCGGGATCAAGACC
>JBILCR010000012.1:0-14919 GCA_044353055.1 Flavobacteriales bacterium | reverse complement strand
ATAAAAAAAATGATAGAGCTTACCGGGCTCGGCTTGGAACAAGGCAAAAAAATTGGAGCTTTATCGAAAGGATATCGCCAACGGGTGGGCCTTGCACAAGCACTTATCCACGATCCAGAGGTGTTGATTTTGGATGAGCCTACTTCTGGTCTTGACCCCAATCAGCTGGCCGAAATAAGGAACCTCATCCGCTCAGTAGGAAAAGAAAAAACGCTTATGTTTTCTACACATATTTTACAAGAGGTGGAAGCTATATGCGATCGGGTGGTGATTATTAATAGGGGTAAAATAGTGGCCGATGGTAAAGCACAGGATTTAGGAAAAAATGCCCGAACAAGCTATTGTATTGTAGTAGAGTTTGATAGAGAAGTTTCTCGGGGCGATTTAAGTGCCATTGACGGTGTAAAAAAAGCATCAAAAACCAACGACCGTAAATGGGAGCTATATTCTGATGAACAGGGGGATATTCGGCATAATATTTTCCAGTTTGCTGTCGAAAAAGGCCTCACCGTGCTTACCATTAATCGCGTAGAGCAAAATCTCGAAACAATATTCCGCGATCTCACAGCATCGGAATCTTAGAACATAAATTTATGTGTTGCTAAATCCATGCAGAACATTATTTTTGCAAACACTTAATAATAAATCTATCTGTCATGCCGTATCTTTTCACGTCAGAATCTGTTTCAGAAGGCCATCCCGATAAGGTTGCCGATCAAATTTCAGATGCCCTTATTGACCATTTTCTTGCCTACGATCCATCGTCGAAAGTGGCATGCGAAACTTTAGTAACCACAGGTCAGGTAGTGCTTGCCGGTGAAGTTAAATCAACAGCTTATCTTGACGTACAGGAAATCGCCCGAGAAGTTATTCGCCGCATAGGCTATACAAAAGCCGAATATATGTTTGAGGCCAATTCGTGCGGAGTATTTTCGGCCATTCACGAACAAAGTTCCGATATTAATCAAGGAGTTGAGAAGAAAGACCCCATGAAGCAAGGTGCGGGCGATCAGGGGATGATGTTTGGATATGCCTCGCGCGAAACAGATAATTACATGCCGCTTCCTTTGGAACTTTCGCATCTTCTGTTGCGCGAACTTGCTGCCATCCGTAAAGAAGGGAAAGTAATGAAATACCTTCGTCCGGATGCTAAAAGTCAGGTTACCATTGAATACAGCGATACCAATGAGCCTTTGCGTATTGATGCCATAGTAATTTCGACCCAGCACGATGATTTTGCTGCAGAGAAAAAAATGCAAGACACAATTGCAAAAGATGTTAAAGATATTTTGGTGCCTCGTGTAATGAAGAAATTACCCAAGCGCGTTCAAGCATTATTTAACAGTAAAATAAAATATCATATTAACCCTACGGGCAAGTTTGTTATTGGCGGTCCTCATGGAGATACCGGTTTAACAGGACGTAAAATCATCGTTGATACATACGGTGGTAAAGGAGCACACGGCGGAGGAGCATTTTCAGGAAAAGACCCTTCAAAAGTTGACCGTTCGGCGGCTTATGCAACACGACACATCGCTAAGAACCTTGTTGCCTCAGGAGTTTGCGATGAAGCTCTGGTTCAGGTAGCCTATGCCATTGGAGTAGCAGAACCGGTTGGTTTGTATGTGAACACATACGGTACCGGCAAAGTGGGGCTCAGCGATGGCGAAATTGCTTTGGCAGTAGGTAAACTTGTTGACATGCGCCCTTACGCCATCGAACAACGGTTTAAATTGCGCACCCCCATTTATTTAGAAACGGCATCGTACGGTCACATGGGCCGCGACCCTCAAAAAATCGAAAAATGGTTTAATAAAGGAAAAGCCAATCAAAAGAAAATTACTGTGGAGCTCTTTCCTTGGGAAAAATTAGACCTTGTTGATGCTTTTAAGAAGGCGTTTCAGGGCAAGGCAACTAAGCCCGCAGCGAAAGCAACTGCTGCAACCAAAGAAAAGTCAGCAGCGAAAGCTAAACCTGTTGCGAAAGCGGCTCCTAAAAATTCTTCAGTAAAAAAAGCTGCCGCTAAAGCATAATCATTGTATAACATCAAGAAAGCCTCGTTATGCGGGGCTTTTTTATTTACCTAAACTTTATGGAAACAGGACGTGCAGGACAACCCATTAAACATCCGCTTTATGGAAAAGGAACCATTGTTAAAGTTATAGGTTCCTTATACACGATACACTTTCCCGGAAGAGGAAATATGGATATCTCGCAGAGAGCTGAGGGCTTGGAGCTTCTCCCCTTAGAAGAACAGGAAAGCGAAACCGAAGGAGGAGCGACCATCAGCGATATGGAACGCATGCTTAAGCGAGTTCTGGAAGAGTATTCCGACGTACAGCAAATAGTACCTTTGGGCGAAAAATGGAAAGGCGGCACCCTCATCATTCAGCCTGCCGACAGCTCGCTAAAACCAAAGGAAGTTCCCATAGAAACTTTTTTTCATAAAATAGTGATGGTGCGCGATCGCCTAAGGGTTATGGAGCAGCAAATAAACGCGCATGCGAAACTCAGCGACGGCGAAAAAGTGGATTTACAGCAGTATATAACACGAATATACGGGAGCCTCACCACCTTTAACATACTCTTTAAAGATCCAAAACATCAGTTTGTTGGCGAGAAAAAAGCCGAGGGCTAAACCCAAAGCTTGTAACGTTGTTTTAAATAGGTATTAAGCCATGAGTGTAGATAATACCAATGAACCGCCTTTTGCTGAAGAGTTGCCTCAAGGGTTAATGGCGGAATTAAACCAAGTGTTGAACTTTGATCAACGCATTGATAAGATGGTTTTACAAAGGCATTTTGGATTTGGAGCCACTCCCTCAAGTTCTGCTAATGCCAATTTTTCAAAGGCAAGAGACCACCTTTATTTGAACAGTAAGCATATTCGAAACACCTGCGTGGCTTACCGCTTACGTTTTTTACGAAGCAACGTTTATTCCGGAACGATTCCGTTCGAGGTAATATGGTCAATAAAGGATAAAGAATTTCGGCTGTTTCCAAGTAAACTTGAATTTTATATCCTGGCCTCCAATTCATTTTTTTTAAACAAAAAACCAAAATCGAATCCCCTTTTGTTTATGAAAAAAGAAAATGGCACATACCAACTAATTTGCCAATGGGGGCATAAACGCTCGGTATTCGAAAAACTGGCCAACTATCCTTTTCGCGATTTCAAAAGCCTTGTGTTGAGTGCATTTATATTTGGCCTTTTATGTTCTGTTTTAACCGGGCTTTTAGGGTGGGCAAATGGCGAAACATATTTTAAAAGTATTTTATATAAGGTACCCATCTTTGTGCTTTGCGCCGGAGCATTTTCTACCGGAGCCTTAATTTATGGGCTAGTTACGCGTACCGAATTCAGCAGCGATAACTGGAATAAAATGTATTTTAAGCAACGATAATTCTATTGCTTATAATACTTCAGCAAATTGCATAAAATTGAATTTCGATAACATTTATTATTGCCACCAACTCTAAAATAGATTTTATTTGTTTGTTATCACTTAAAAAACAATTATATAATTGTGTTCCATTTACATGAAAATCCAGACCCTATGAAAAACCTACTTTACTCCCTTTTCATGCTCCTTTTTGTTGGATTATTTTTTTCGTGCAGCATCGAAAAAAGGCAACATCTTTCGGGATATTATGTAGAGTGGCCCACCCCAAAAAGTACTTCAACAGATAGATTGGTGTTAGCCACTCCCTTGGAAATGGAATGTATATCCAATAAGCCAATAAACGAAATTGTTAGAAATATAATACCCGAACACGCTCATTTAATTGGAGGAGCTTCATGCAATACCCAATCGTTCAGTACAAAAGTACACGCCCAAAAAAAGTTAAAGCAACAACGCACGGCAGATTCAAATGAGGACACATGCGATGTAATTACGTTTAAAAATGGGAATGAGATACGGGTTAAAGTCCTTGAAATAACTCCCAAGCACATAAATTACCGTTATTGCGATCCGTCGGGTAATGAAATCCTTAGTGAAGACAAAGCAACCATTTTTAGCATTAAATATCCAAACGGCACTAAGGAAATATTTCATTCAAAAGAAGTAAAGAATGGTAAAACATCAGACCCCTCTGCAGCGGGTAACAACAGCCAAATTATAGCTCTACTACTTTGTATTTTCATAGGATCATTGGGCATTCATCGGTTCTACCTGGGGCACATGGGTATGGGTATTTTATATTTGTTAACCGGTGGACTTTTCGGTGTAGGTGTTATCATAGACATAATTCTAATTTTAACCGGCCAATTAAAGCCTAAAAATGGCGATTACACGGAAAAAATCTGACGAAATGAAAAGCGTTTTGCTCCGTGGAGGCAGAATAGGTATTTTCTTAAGTCCTTTTATCTTGTGGATGTTGCCCAGCACCTATTTTGATAGCGGCCAAACCGTTTGTCTATCGCGCTATTTTTTTGATGCTCCATGTCCGGGTTGCGGTATGACCCGTGCTGTTCAACTTATAATGCACTTCGATTTCGAAGTAGCTTGGGCATTCAACAAACTTGTGGTTCTCATATTTCCCTTTCTTATATTCATTTGGTGTAAAGAAACCGTTACGCTTTATCGGTTTATCGCAATGTATAGCCTAAAAGCCTAATTTACAGGCACGCCATAAAACCTGAAGCTATTTTCTATCTTTGCGCACTTTTTTGATGCATGCGTTATCCTGAATACAAACAATTAAATCTTCCGGCTATTTCCGATGAGCTGTTAAGCTGGTGGGAGCAAAACCGTATTTTCGAGAAATCGGTTGAAGAACGAGCCGGAGCCCCTTCATTTAATTTCTATGAAGGCCCGCCTTCGGCAAACGGTCTTCCGGGTATTCATCATGTTATGGCACGCACTATAAAGGATATGTTTTGCCGTTACAAAACGATGAGAGGATATCAGGTAAAGCGTAAGGCAGGGTGGGACACACACGGTTTGCCCGTTGAGCTTGGGGTAGAAAAATCGCTGGGAATCACCAAAGAAGATATCGGTAAAAGCATTAGCATCGAAGCCTACAATAAGGCATGCCGCGAGGATGTCATGAAATATACCGGCATATGGAATGATTTAACCCGCCAAATGGGCTATTGGGTTGATATGGATCATCCCTATGTTACCTACGACAATAAATACATCGAGAGTGTATGGTGGCTGCTGCGCCGTTTGTACGACAAAGGATTGCTCTATAAAGGCTATACCATTCAACCTTATTCGCCTGCGGCAGGTACCGGACTCAGCTCGCATGAGCTAAATATGCCCGGGACCTATAAAGATGTTAAGGATATTACGATAGTTGCCCAATTTGCACTTCAGAAAGACGAAAAAGCAAATGCCCTGTTTGGCGCACACATAAACGAAGATATTTCGTTCCTGGCCTGGACCACGACCCCCTGGACCTTACCCTCCAATACTGCGTTAACCGTAGGCTCAAACATTCGCTATGTTTTGGTTAAGACCTTTAATCAATACAGCCATCAGCCCTGCTGCGTTATTCTGGCTAAAGAGCTTATGGGGAAATATTTCGCTGAGAAAAATGCAGAACTTCCACTCGAAGCATACACCCCTGGCGATAAGGCTATTCCGTTTTCAGTTTTGGGCGAATACGCTGGAGGCGAGTTGGCCGGTTTGCGTTACGAGCAATTACTGCCATACGTTAAACCTACAGATGGTGATGCATTTTGTGTAATCACAGGCGATTTTGTGACTACCGAAGACGGCACCGGAATTGTTCATACGGCGCCCAGCTTTGGAGCCGACGACTTTAAAGTTGCCAAATTAAATGGAATTGGATCGCTCACTCTGGTAGATTCCACCGGCCGCTTTGTAGCCGAGGTGCACGATACGGTTTTTGGTTTCGACCGCGAATTTGTTAAAGAGCAATATCTAAACGAGGACGAAAAACAACAGCAACTTGCCTTACAGCAGGAACGCCTGCGTCATATTATTCCAAACCTTGAAAAGTACTTAAGTGTTGACGAACGCATTGGCCTTAAGCTGAAACTGGAGGGAAAAGCATTTAAAATTGAAAAGTACGAACACACCTACCCACACTGCTGGCGTACCGACAAACCCATATTGTATTATCCACTCGACAGTTGGTTTGTGCGCACCACTGCTGCAAAAGACCGACTTTTAAAGCATAACCGCGAAATTGGATGGAGGCCCGAAAGTACGGGGACGGGACGCTTTGGAAACTGGCTCGAAAATCTTCAAGACTGGAACCTAAGCCGATCGCGTTACTGGGGTATTCCGCTTCCCATCTGGAGCACCGAAGATCGTTCGGAGGTGCGCTGCATCGGTTCGGTTGAGGAGTTGGCTACGGCCTGCGCCGAAGCTGTTAAAGCCTCTGTGATGGATAACAATCCACTCGAGAGCTTTATTGCCGGTGACATGTCGGATGCGAACTATCGAAAATTCGATTTGCACCGCCCATATATCGATGATATTGTTCTTGTTTCGCCAACGGGTAAGCCCATGCGCCGCGAAAGCGACTTAATTGACGTGTGGTTCGATTCGGGAGCAATGCCCTTTGCACAACATCATTTCCCCTTCGAGAATCGCGAGTTATATCCTTTTGCCGACATCGACGGAGATGGCAAACCTGCCGCTCCTGAAAGCAACAGCCTATTCCCTGCCGACTTTATCGCCGAGGGTGTAGATCAAACACGGGGCTGGTTCTTTACCCTCCATGCCATTTCGGTATTATGTTTCGATCGCATAGCCTTTAAAAATGTTGTTTCAAATGGACTGGTGCTTGATAAAAACGGCAATAAAATGTCGAAGCGTTTGGGCAATGCCGTCGATCCTTTTGAAACATTGCCGCGCTATGGCGCCGATGCCACACGCTGGTATATGATTGGAAACGCGCAGCCTTGGGATAATCTAAAGTTTAACGAAGAAGGAATACTCGAAGTACAACGTCGGTTTTTCGGAACGCTTTACAATACCTACAACTTTTTTGCGATGTATGCCAATATCGACGGATATGTACCGTCGAAGGATACGGCTATTCCCCTAGCCCAACGCAGCGAACTCGACCGTTGGGTGCTTTCGAAGCTCCACTCATTGCGGAAAATATGCACCGAACGGCTCGATGACTACGATCCAACGCCCGCCGTGCGCGAGATTGAAGAATTTGTATCTGAACAGTTGAGCAATTGGTATGTACGTTTAAGCCGTCGCCGATTCTGGAAAAGCGAAAACTCTTCTGATAAACAGGCCGCCTACGATACCTTGTTTGAATGTTTGCTGGGAATTGCCCAATTAATGAGTCCAACGGCTCCGTTTTTCGCAGACTGGCTATATCGTAACTTAAAGCAATCGGGCTCAGACTTATTGGAGCTTAGCAGCGAATCGGTGCATTTGAGCACTTGGAGCACAGCGGACGAATCCATTATTGACCCCTCCATTGAAGAACGCATGGAGCTTGCACAGCGCATAACCTCAATGGTGCTTTCGCTTCGAAAGAAAAGTAATTTACGCGTTCGACAGCCTTTACGTAAAATTATAGTACCTGTTTTGGATCCGCGATTAATGCAACAAATTAATGCAGTAAAAAATCTGATACTTAGCGAAACCAATATTAAAGAGTTGGAGTATGTAGGGGATGATTCTACGTTGATTGTTAAAAAATTACGTCCCGACTTTAAAGCGCTGGGGCCGAAATTTGGTAAAAACATGAAAGATGCCGCGCAATACCTTCAGCAGCTCGATGCAAAAGGCATCAATGATTTGCAGCAAACCGGGTCTTTAATGGTAGAGATAAACGGGACATCGGTGCACGTTTTACGTGAAGATGTAGAAATTTTAACCGACGATATTCCAGGTTGGCTGGTAGCAACAGAAGGTGCCCATACCGTGGCCCTTGACGTACAATTAGATGCGGAACTTATTAATGAGGGGCTGGCACGAGAGCTGGTTAATAAAATTCAAAATCTTCGAAAGCTCAGCGGACTGGAGGTAACCGACCGTATCGATATACAGATACAAAACCATCCTGCTCTGCAATCAGCAATTGAGCATAATAAAACTTATATTTGCGCTGAAACGCTCGGCAACAAATTAGAACTAATTAACAATCAGGCTGTTTCTGGAGGCCAAAAGGTGGAACTCACCGACGATATCGCCACTGAAATAGCCATCTCTAAATCAAATATTCTATGAGTCAACCAGAAAAAACCCGCTATTCAGCAGAAGAACTTCAGGAGTTTCGCGATATTATTGAAAAGAAACTAGAAGAAGCACGAAAGGATTATGACATACTAAAGTCGGCCTTTTCGAATAAAGACGACCACGGTACCGACGATACATCGCCCACTTTTAAACTTCTCGAAGAAGGCTCGGATGTTCTATCGAAAGAAGAAACCGGACAGCTTGCATCGCGCCAGAAAAAATTTATCGAAAGTCTTGAGGCTGCATTGGTGCGCATTCAAAACAACACCTACGGTATTTGCCGAGTTACCGGCAAACTTATTCCAAAGGAACGTTTACGCGTGGTGCCTCATGCCACCTTAAGCATCGAAGCCAAAAACCAGCAGTAGAGGAAAGGGTGTGAAGCGATCGCTGTTTATTATTGTTCTTGTTTTACTTCTTGATCAGGCCTTAAAAATTTGGGTAAAGACGCACATGGTGCTGGGTCAGTCTTTTCGCATGGCCGGAGACTGGTTCTATATTACCTTTATTGAGAACAACGGCATGGCATTCGGGCTGCAGTTTGGCGGCGAATATGGGAAACTGGCCTTGAGCCTTTTTCGGATTATTGTGGTGGGAATAATGACCTATTATTTCTTTAGGGAATTAAGAACAAAAAAACTGCACAGGGGATTAGAAATTTCGTTTTCGCTAATACTTGCAGGCGCCATAGGAAATATCATCGATTGTATGTTTTACGGTATCATTTTTAATGATTCGTACGTTCAGGCAGCATCCCTATTTCCGGCTGAAGGTGGCTACGGTACATTTCTTCACGGTCTAGTGGTCGATATGTTTTATTTTCCGCTTATCGAATCTGAGTTTCCTGATTGGCTTCCGATATGGGGCGGCGAGCATTTTATCTTTTTTAGTCCCGTGTTTAACCTTGCCGATGCCGCCATATCAACAGGGGTTGGGCTATTTATTATTTACCAAAAGCACTTTTTTAAAGAGAAAAAGTAAGCGATACGTTTACAATTAATCTTTCCGCTGCCTCATTATTGGGATGATGGCACGAATTAACCTCATCAATTAAGCGGCAAATACTCGAATTTCCGAATTACAATTTCGTGGTTACGGCCGTCTGATGGCCCATCAGCTACATTTCGTAATGTCCAGAAATTAATGCGTGCGTTAGTAGTCGCACCGGGGGCAGGAATAACAATCGGCTGCGATTGATTTCCATTTTCTACTTTGCGCCGAGGGGGATTGTCTAAGCCAAAAGTCCACTGGGCAAAAGGTTCGGCATTTCGAAAATCATCGCCCCTAAAGCTCTTCCAGGTTATTAGTGTGTCTGTCCACGTAAAAATATGGGTGCTTACCCCTTGAATCAATGTAGAATCAACAAAATGTTGTTTGCTCCGTTCGGCAAAATAGGTACTGAAAAACACGGGCTGCACCGAGGTGGTTAAGGGAAATTTATCCGCAGCATCACCCCATTTGGAGAATTCAATATCTACCTCACTATTGGCCTCTTCGTAGAACGTATTATTGTCCCAAGTAAATAAGCCAAGAACTACGTTGTTTGCAAATTCGAGCGGATTGCCCTGAATGGTAAAGGCATAAGTTCCATAGCCCATGTTTTCTTGCGAAATCACTTCCGACGAATACCAATTACCATCGTCGTGTTTGGTAATAGCCATATGTAAAAAACCTTTCTCATCTACCCAAACGTTTTCGTAAGCGTTAGAAAAAGTGTTTGGCCCCGGCCCGTTGTAGCCCGATTTAATATCCCATATGCGGCCTGAAAACGTGACTTCATTCTCGGTTCTTGCCAAAACATCTTCAGGATCCGACTGCTTACAAGCGGGAAAAGTTATCACTAATGCCAAAAGTATCAATCCTATCAATCTGCACATGTTCATCGGTAATTAATGGTTGTTTTCAAGTTTGAAATATAAATATCAAATGCCCCGACTTCTGTTT
Source organism: Flavobacteriales bacterium (assembly GCA_044353055.1). Lineage (GTDB taxonomy): Bacteria > Bacteroidota > Bacteroidia > M30B66 > M30B66 > CAMCXT01. The sequence goes on along the minus strand of JBILCR010000012.1, from coordinate 4,792 downwards.
GTGGCTTTAGGTCTTCGCCAATAAAACTAAGATGCTTTGGCGAAATTGTGAATGTTACGTTTCGGATTTCGCCCGGCTGTAGTTCTATTTTGGTAAAATCGCGCAAACGTTTTACTGATGGGGTAACAGAAGCATAATGGTCGCGCACAAATAGCAATACAGATTCTTTTACCGAACGCGTTGAAGTATTACTCAGCCGCACAGTAACTGTTATAGAATCGTTGCTGCTTAAGCTCTCGCTTGAAACACGCAAATCTGTGTACTTAATATTCGAATACGATAAGCCATGTCCAAATTCCCACTGCGGATTAAAGGCGTTATTTCCAAATTTCTGATCCAGCGTTTCGGTGTATTTGTGATCGTACCAAAGAAGGCTTCCGGTATACCTCGGATACGTTAAAGGTAAACGGCCACTGGGATTTACTTTCCCCACAATTATGTTAGCCAATGCGTCTCCGCCGGCATCACCCGGTTGATATGCCATCACAATCGCGGCACATTGATCTGCAATGGCATCTATAATTCGGGGTCGGTTTTCTACCAATACGAGCACTACCGGCCTACCAGTTTGGAGCAAGGCTTTAATGTACTCGATTTGTGCCGAAGGCAGGGTTAAATCATCAATATCGCCCGGTTTTTCGGTTGAAGGCCATTCGCCCATACAGGCAATAATTACATCCGCTTGTTTGGCTTGTTGCAGCGCATAATCTGCATTTGTTAAACTATCTGTTTTACATCCTTCGGCATAATTCACCGAACCAAACTGCTGTTTTAGTGCTTCGTAAATGGTATGTGTGCCATGATCGTCCCATTTAGTATCCGTTCCCTGCCAAGTGCGCGTCCATGCACCGTTGAGCATGGTCATGGAATTTGCCGCCGGACCGGTAACAAACAGATTGGTGATCGGATTCAGAGGCAGCAGTGAATTCCTGTTTTCGAGCAGGGTAATTGATTCTTCGGCAGTTTGTAATGCCAGCGACTTGCTTGCAGGGCTTCCAAATTCAGGAAACTGTTTAAGCCCTGGAGTTTTATACGCTTTAAGAATGCCCAAACGCTTTTTCATGCGTAGTATGCGTTCTACCGATGTGTTTAAGCGCGTTTCGGCAATACGTCCTTCTTTTACCAATTCGATAAGCAGGCGTGTAAAATCGAAATCGTTGGGTACCATGCACATATCGATGCCCGCTTCAACAGCAATAAAAACTGCTTCTTTTAGGCTTGTGGCTACCCGGTGGTTTTGATGCAGCTTAATTACATCCTCCCAATCGGTTACTGCCACACCATCGAATCTTAGTTCATCACGAAGGAGTTGCGTTAGGATTTTCTTGCTTGCATGGACAGGAATTCCATTGATTTCGCCACTATTGATCATCAATGATAATGCACCACTTTCGATAGCCCGTTGAAAAGGCGGCAAATACAATTCGCGCAGCTGAATGTCGGAGATGTAGGCTGGTGTGCGGTCTTTTCCGGTTCTTGCAGCGCCGTAGCCCAAAAAGTGCTTCATGCAGGCCGCAACATGCCGCTCGTCGATTGCCGTTGCACTGCCCTGATAGCCTCTAATGGCAGCATCGCCAAAACGTGAGCAAACCAGTGGATCCTCACCGTATGTTTCGAATACCCGCGACCAAAGCGGATTGCGCGCCACATCAAGTACAGGCGAGAAATTCCATGTCATGCCGGCAGCGCGGGTTTCGTAAGCTGTTACTTCTGCAGCTTTTCGGGTTAGTTCCGGATTAAATGTTGCTGCTTGTGCCAATTGCTGAGGAAACAAGGTCGATCCGTTCACATAATTAGCTCCGTGAATGGCATCAATACCATATAAAATGGGGATTTTAAGCCGTGTTTCATTTTGCGCCACCCGCTGAATTTCGCCGATGATTTTATGCCATTGTTCGCGAGGATATGCGTGTCCGCCACAGTTTAATATCGATCCTACATGATACTTCAGCAATGCCTCGCGCAATTTTTGGGGCTCGATATGATGGGGCTCAACTAGATTGTATATGCTTCCCTCACACACTACATCGAGGTTTATTTGCGTCATTTGTCCCACTTTTTCTTCCAGCGTCATTTGCCCAATAAGCGCTGCGATATCGGCATCGTTTTCAGAAAACTGAGCTTGCAGTTTATTGCCCGGAAAATAAACCAGAAATAAAACCAATACGATTAGTGCGTTTTTACTCATGCGGTATACTTCGTTGAATGATGGTGCCCCAGAGGGATGGATTTTGATGAAATCCTTCTTTATCGAAAGAGTTCCAGCGTTGTTGTACTCCCCGAACGCCACTTACATTGCTCATATCCAGTGCAGCTTCAAAATCGTAAGGTAAATCTTTGGCAAGCGGTTTTATACTCAATGTTGTCCAGGGGATGGCGATCTCGCAGGAATAACCGCCCGGTGATGTTCCTTTTTTTACCAGTGCATTATCAATGGTTTTGCCCGTGGCCCAGTTGAACACTTCTGGTTTTGGTCCCATCGAAATTCCAATATGGCAGTCTTCGGGGTACAGAAAACCGCGTTTCGGGTTGAGCCCACTAACGGATGAAAATGCAAGCTCGAGCGCATCGCCATTCCAGATATCCTTACCCGATTGGTTGTTCACTCCCGGTGTTTCGTCTTCGGCTATGAGTGCAGCGTATAAATTTTGGTTGTCCCACGACACATAGATGCGACCATTAGGTAAATTAATAGCCGAGGCTGACCATTCATTTGGCGCGATGATCCCATCGATATTAAGCACACTTGCGGGAACAAATTCACAAACGGCTCTGCCTTTTGGTGTATGAGGAACCAATTGTATTTCGTCGATCCAAACTTTGCCACTTGATTCAAATTGAAAAATAAGCTGCTTAATGCTGGTTACCTCTACACCTTTTTCTTCGAATTGAAAGTTCTGCAAGGGAATGCGCACTTCGGCCCATGCATCGTCGCGAATCACACTCCCGATAATTGCGCTTCCGGTAACACCTGTCCAGGCTTGGGTTCCGCTAAAGTCCTCAAAACCTACTGCCCAAGGCAATCCTGTAATTGTACCTTTTTTTGATTTTACCCGAAACGATAATGCCGCCTTGTCGACTATGCTTTCGAAGTTTTTCCCGCTCCAATTTAACCAGCCAAAGCCCATTCCCATCCACTTAATATCGGCTGCCTGCTTGTTCCAGTCAATCGAAATTGACTGCGTTCCTTTGCAAACTTGTTGGCTTTCTGCTTTAATATTAAGCGCTGCGGGTTCTTGCGTAAACCAATTCTCGCTGCTCAGCTGGTCGCTGTATATCGAAAGCGCCTCAAATCCTGCAATATTGGGCTTTGTTGCGTCGTCGGCTGAGTCATCGTAAAAGCTATTGGGCTTGAACAAGGTGCAAGAGCTTGTTAAGCTGGCGAAAAGTAGAAATTTTACGAACCATTCCATCGTGCAGAGACTAAGGTTGAAGTGCAGCGCCTTCGGTAAATATCATATAATCAAGCCTAGCTTTGGCATAGCCGCTCGATGGATTGGCAAGAAACAAAATGTTTACCTGTTTGAGTTTATGCGGTTCTTTTACGCCGTTTCCACTTGGATTTACAGGCTGGCCGTTTACTAAACTTTGTAAATCGCTGTATTTTATAGAAAAAGGTGTCCAGCCATTTTCTGTCATATCAATTTCAACAGAATACATGTCTTCATTCGCAGGCGTAAAAACACCATCGCCATTGTCGTCTTCGGGAAATTGAAATAGCATGATTCCATTGTTCAGCTCCTCAGGTTTATAGAGCATGGTATTGAAATAAACTTCTGTTGGATTTACATTTAGATTGAAGGTCTGAGATCCGTAAGCACTTGCCGGCATATACAGGTAAGCAATTAAATAATCCCAGTTTACCGTTCCGGCTATTTCGAAATAACCATGGCCTTGTGCCGCATTGGAAGGATTATCCTGAATACCAAACGACATATTAGCGCCCGATTGAACAAACGATGTCCAACCTGGATTGGCCGTGCCTTCAAAATCGCCTAAAAGTAGTCCTTCATAATTGCGTGTGCCAATAACGGTTAGGGTATCGCGCAAGGTGTCGCTCTCGCTTTCTACATAAAGCTGAACGGCGCACGTTTCTGCTCTGAAAAAAGGCAAAATGCTCGTGGTGCCATTCCATTGCGAATTGGCCGAATTGAGCACATTGCTGAAGCCACTTATCTCTTTGACGGCACCCGATTCCAGACCTTTGATTTCCAAAGTCCAGTTTACATTTTTTGAAAATTGTGCCGTAAAATGAACGGTAGATCCATCGCTGAAATTTACTTCATCTATAGAGGCATTCAAGCCCTGTACCACGGAAAAAGCGCCGTATAAATCGTTGAGCGATGGGCCGTCAAATTCTTCTTCAGTTTTGCAGGATGCAAGCAGAAAAGAAATGGCTCCAAAAAATGCGATAAGTTTTTTGTACATGGTTAGAATTTCAATTGAAACAACAACATGAATTGATTGATGCGATACCCAGGCAAGGCATCGATTTTATTTTCGGTTCGAAAACGGTTCAGTTGTGCACTGATAAACGTTTTTTCGCTGAATCGATAACGTGCTCCGTAGGCCGTTATTTGCTCGGTTCCATCGACATTGAACTCTTTGAAGTTGACTATTTCAGAGTACTCGTTTCGAACAGCTGTGAAGTCGAATCCAGCATAGCGGATGCTTTGGTGGCCAAACATAATGTCGAATGCTGGTAAAATTTCAACTTCAATTCCGGCAGACATCGCTGTGGTTTTAAGATCTACTCCACGCACCAGCTCTTCGGCAAGGCGTGTTGTAGCAT
>JBILCR010000215.1:0-4474 GCA_044353055.1 Flavobacteriales bacterium | reverse complement strand
CTTGCCAACCACTTTCAAAATTTGGGATTACGTCCTAAAGGAACCGAAGGCAGCTGGTATCAGGACTTTGAATTTACCGTGAGCAGCCATGGCGTTAACGGACGTAAAGGTACCGCTCGTAATGTAGCAGCCTATCTCGACAACGGCGCTGCCTACACCGTGGTTATTGGCGGACATTACGATCATCTCGGTTTGGGAGAGGATGGCGGATCGCTCGATGCGCATGCTCAGGGGCAAATACACAATGGCGCCGATGACAATGCTTCAGGAACCGCAGGCGTTATGGCACTTGCCACATTATTTGCCCGAAACAACCAAAAAGAAGCATTTAACTTTTTGTTTATCTGTTTTTCGGGCGAAGAACTGGGCTTGTTTGGTTCGCGGAATTTTTGCGATAAGCCTACCATCGATCTCAAAACAGTGCAGTGTATGATAAACATGGACATGATTGGTCGTTTATCGCAAAGCAAGCCGGCGCTTACCGTATCAGGAGCCGGCACCGCACCTGAGTTCGTATCCTTACTGAATACCTATCGTTCGGCAGCCCTCGATATTGTAATCGACTCGGCGGGAGTGGGGCCTTCAGACCATACATCGTTCTACAATAAAGAGGTTCCGGCACTTCATTTTTTTACAGGAACACACGCCGATTATCATAAACCTTCGGATGATGCTGATAAAATAAATATTCAGGGAACCGAAGCGGTACTCACCTTAATAGCCGATTTTATATTTAAACTTCCTACCGACCGTAAGCTCAATTTCCTTAAAACCCGAAATCCATCAAGCGGAAATACGCCTTCATTTAAAGTTACTTTAGGAATTATGCCGTCATACGCCAGTGCCGGCGAAGGTTTAAAAGTAGAAGCCGTGCTTGACGGTAAGGCAGGCAAAAAGGCCGGATTAATGGATGGCGATGTAATCACCGCGATTGGCAACTATAAAGTAACCGAAATTCAATCGTACATGGAGGCCTTGAGTAAATTTAAAAAAGGCGATGTGACCACATTATACGTTAAGCGTGGCAAAAAGAAAAAGAAACTCAAGGTGGAGTTTTAGCTGGTGTGATCCAATACAATTACCCAACGACCATTTTTCTTGCGCCAAAGCAGATTGAAATGCCCTTCGTTGCGTTCGTTGCGGCTGGTCACCAACCAATGGCCCGTTACCAATGCGGCATCATTACATAATTGCTCTATGCTTATAATGTCGAATTCCAGAGCACCCATGCTCTGCCTATCGGGATATCCTTTTTTATAGCGATCAAGCGTTTGTTGCCAGCCTTTGGTTACTTTTTCCTGTGTCATAAATCTGAGGCTGTCGCTTTTCCAGTAATGTTCCATAAATCCCTCAATATCTCCATTGTTCCAGGCATTTTGTTGTGCTTCCAGCAAACGTCGTATTTCAACATCGGCCTGGGCATTTGCAATACCAGCAAGCAACAGCGCAACTACTACACATACATATTTCATGGTAAAATTATTTAAGAGTAAAATAAGCAATTAAATGTATTGTTGTGCAATTGGCTACATTTATCGCTCAAATGAAGGGATTATCTGTTTTTAGCCAACGATCGTTCACCGCATTTTTATGCGCTCGCTTTTTTCTCACGTTTGGTGTGCAGGTGCAGGCGCTTACCTTGAGTTTGCAGGTATATAATCTAGATAAAAGTGCGTTTTCGCTTGGCCTAATTGGTTTAGCCGAAGCCCTGCCCTTCATGGTTTTTATACTTCCGGCGGGCTATTGGGCCGATATTTTCAAGCGTAAAATACTCATCCTAATTTCGGTGACTTTGTTTATTTTATGCTCGTTACTGTTGTTTTTCTTAAGCTTTTTCGAACATAATGTGAGCTTAACCACGCTGTATGCCCTAGTAGCCCTCACCGGAGTGGCACGGGCTACCGGTGGTCCATCTATGCAAGCTGTGGTTCCGCAATTGGTAAGCAGGAAGGAATTGCCCGAAGCCATCGCTTGGAATACTTCGTTTTGGCAAATTGCCTCAATTACAGGACCTGCCATGGGTGGATTGATCTATGCATACTGGGGTTTAACCCCCGGTTATTTGTGTACGCTAGTTTGTTCGGCAAGTGCATTTATATTAATGCTGCTTCTGCCATCTGTTCATGCTACACACATAATAAAAGGAGGAATACTAGCGAACCTAAAGGAAGGCATTCATTTCGTACGAAGCAAGCCGGTAGTTTTATCAGCCTTGGGGCTCGATTTGTTTGCGGTGCTGTTTGGTGGTGCTGTGGCCTTACTGCCTCTTTTTAATGATCAGGTTTTAAATGCCGGACCTGAAGGCTTGGGCTGGTTAAGGGCAGCTCCTTCGTTGGGTGCGGTTGTAACTGCTTCCTGGTTGGCGCGCAAGCCTCCTTTGAAAAATACCGGCCGAATATTGTTGGTGGCCGTTGCATGTTTTGGTTTGTGCATGATGGGTTTTGCGGTGTCGCGCATCTATGTATTATCGTTTTTTCTGCTGTTGTTGAGTGGCGGCTTCGATGCAGTGTCGGTACTTATTCGTTCCATGATTGTACAGTTGCTTACTCCTGATAATATGCGTGGTAGGGTGTCCTCGGTAAATTCTGTGTTTATTGGTTCATCGAACGAAATTGGTGCTTTCGAATCGGGTCTGGCTGCACGAATCATGGGATTGGTTCCATCGGTACTTTTTGGAAGCAGCATGACTTTAATTATCACCGGGTTAATGGCGTGGAAGGCCAAGAGCCTCCGAAAACTCGAGCTGCAAAAGTATGCGAGCGGCAGTTAGCGCATTAATCTTTTGGACGTTAGAGTAGAAATGCCAAATTTATTTCGGTGCTTTTAAGAGTAATATAAAAGCCAGAAATAAATAAATAATATTCGGTACCCATGCGGCAACCGCGGCATCCAATCCGCCTTCGGTAGCAAATACCGAGCTTATTTGCATCAACATTACATAGGTAAAGCTTATCCCGATACCAATGCCAATATGCATTCCAATGCCACCCCTAACTTTTCGACTGGCCATGGCTACCGCAATCAGTGTGAGAATAATGTTGGCAACGGGATTGGCAAATCTGCGGTGTTTTTCAAGGATGTAAAAGTCGATAAAATCGGTGCCTTTAAGCTTTTCCTGTTCAATAAACCCGTTTAGTGCAAAAAAGTCCATCATCTGCACATCGTCGTCTGCAATGTCAAAATCGCTGGGTTTGAAGTTTAGCACTGTATCCAGTCGTTCACCCATTCGGATGCTTTCTTCTTTGCCTTTAAATTTTCTGTGGCAGAACCGTTCCAAATCCCACTTTTGAGTGGTCGAATCCCATTTTATATAATCTGCGGTAAGGCGCTGGGTAAGTTTGCGGTTATTGAGTTGTTCGAGGGTAAACTGGTAGCCTGTTTTACTGTCTTTGGCAAAATTATCGAGAAAAATAAACGTGCCGGGGGCTATTTGCCTATGCAGCTTGGTGTAATTACGTTTCCAGTTGTATTTAAGATATCGGTATTCAAATTCAAGGCGGCCTTTATTGGCATGGGGTATAATAAAGCTATTGAGCACAAACGAAAATCCACCTATTAGGAAGGCCGAAAATAAATAGGGCCTAAGCATACGTCTAAAACTCATGCCTGAGCCCAAAATTGCAATAATTTCGGTACGTCCGGCCATTTTTGAAGTAAAGAAAATTGCGGCAATAAAGACAAAAAGGGGCGTGAAGAGATTGGCGAAGTAGGGTATAAAGTTGAAGTAATACCCAAATACCAGTTCCGAAATGGGAATGTTTTTCTCGAAAATATCGTCCACCTTTTCGGTGAGGTCAAAGATTACCGCAATGACCACAATTAATGCAATAGTAAATGCGAAAGTGCCGAGAAACTTTCGAATAATATACCGATCAATTATGGGGAAAAATGCCTTCACGGAGTAATTTAAAGCCTGTTCGTGATTTTAGGAACAATGTGCGATTTCCATTGCGTAAATGTACCGTTTATAATTTGCCTTCGTGCTTCTTTTACCAGCCAAAGATAAAAGCCTAAATTATGAACCGATGCAATCATGCCGGCTAAATATTCGCCAGAAATAAACAAATGTCTGAGGTAAGCTTTGGTATATTCGCTATCGGCGAAGGTATGCTGCAAGGGATCGATGGGCGAAAAATCGTCCTTCCATTTTACATTACGAATATTGATGATGCCTTCGCTGGTAAAGAGCATGCCGTTTCGGGCGTTACGTGTAGGCATCACACAGTCAAACATATCAATGCCTCGGGCAATGCCTTCGATAATGTTTTCTGGCGTTCCAACGCCCATAAGATAGCGGGGTTTATCGGCAGGTAAAATACCGCAAACCAGCTCGGTAATGCGGTACATGTCTTCGGCCGGTTCGCCTACGGAAAGTCCGCCAATGGCATTTCCAGCAGCATTGTGTGATGCAATTTCTTCGGCACTGATGCGGCGCAGCGAATCGAATGTGCTGCCTTGCACAATAGGGAATAAA
>JBILCR010000021.1:0-12930 GCA_044353055.1 Flavobacteriales bacterium | reverse complement strand
AAAGAAATAGAATTAATAATATGTAAGGCGAATTACGTCGGCAAGGTATTTCGCATAACGCACTACCTGACGGGTATAGCCGTATTCGTTATCGTACCAAACATATACCACTACCGATTTATGATCGTCTGATACGATGGTTGCCGGACTGTCAACTATAGATGCGCATGGGTTTCCTACCAAATCTGACGATACCAATTCTTGAGAAAGCGAATATTGAATTTGTTCTACCAATTCACCATGCAAGGCCGCATTGCGAAGCAAACTATTTAGTTCATCTTTAGATGTGGCTGTGTCGAGTTTTAGGTTTAAAATAGCCAGAGAAACATTAGGAACGGGAACACGCACCGCATTTGAAGTTAATTTGCCGGCCAGTTCAGGTATTACTTTAGCAACAGCGCTTCCGGCACCGGTTTCGGTAATTACCATATTAAGTGCTGCCGAACGTCCGCGACGGTATTTTTTATGATAATTGTCTAATAGATTCTGATCGTTAGTATAGGCATGAATGGTTTCAATATGGCCTCCAGCTATTCCCAGATTTTTTTGAATAACCTTTAAAACCGGTACGATGGCATTGGTGGTGCAGGATGCAGCCGAAAATATGTGTTCGTTGGCTTTATCGGTTGCTGCTTGGTTTACACCATATACCACATTCGGAATATCGCCTTTGCCCGGAGCAGTAAGTAAGACCTTTGAAATTCCTTTCGCTTTTAAATGTTCCGAAAGACCTTTACGATCGCGGGTAACACCGGTATTATCTATTAGCAGGGCATTGTCAATTCCGTAAGCAGTATAATCGATAGCTGCCGGATCAGAGGCTGCTATCATCTTTACAATGTGGCCATTGATGATCAAGGCTTTATTGGCGAAATCTTCTATGATGGTTCCGGGGAATGGCCCGTGTACTGAATCGGTTCTAAGTAATGCTGCTCGTTTTGTAATATCCTCGTCTGAATTGCTGCGGGTAACGATGGCACGCAAACGCAATTGTTCGCCTTTTCCAGCTTGAGCAATAATTTCGCGTGCAGCGATTCGTCCAATTCGTCCAAAGCCATACAAAACAACGTCTTTTGGATGTAGAACAAGTTTGTCTTTTCCGATAAATCCACTGAGTTTATCCTGGATAAATTCGCTTACCGAACCATATACCGCTTTTTCGTTTAGCCATTCAGTGGCCAAACGGCCAATATCGATGCGTGATGGCGCAACTTCTTTCCCGAAAATTTCTTTAGCCAAAGCTAGCGTGTCTTGTATTATTATGGTTTTACCCACAATCGTACGAGCGTAGTTGTGCAGATTTAAAATTTCGCTCGCACTACGGTCAACAAGCTGATTGCGGAAAATTACCAGTTCGATGCTTTTTTCAAACCAAAGTTGCCCTACAACATGGATGAGTTCAATGGCTGATTTTTCGTCCTGTATCCATTCCTGGAGCTCATTTTCGTAAGAATTGGTTGATGGGCTTGTCATGATAAGTCTTTAAAAAATTAAGAATGCTTTTTCGGGGTGCGAAATTACCAATTTAAATGTTTGGTTTGATGATATTTTAAATCGAATAAAAAAGGCCGTGCATTTCTGCCGGCCTCTACGGTACACTTTAGGTTAAAATCTTCAAATGCCCAATCCGTAATAAGCACGTGTGCCGTTGGGATAAACACCTTCAATAAGCATTCCTCTGCGTTCTGATTTTAATGCATTGGTGATGTCTTCAATCGTAGCAACGGGCTTATCGCCAATATGTGTAATGATGAACCCTTCACGTATCCCAATTCGTTGAAGTTTTCCATCCTTGATCTTAGCTATTTTTACTCCGTTTTGTATTCCTAAGGCATTTTTTTCTTTCGTATTCACCTCGGTAAATTCTGCTCCCAATTCATTAGAAACAGATTCGGTATAACGAATTAGTCGTGTATCACCATTTTTGTTCTTTAGGGTAACGGCAATTACTTTCGTTTCTCCATTACGATTTATAGTAATATCAACTTTATCGCCGGGTCTGAAGCGGCCAACTTGTTCCTGCAATTCGGGCAGGTTATTCACCAATACATCCTGAATTTTTAAAATTACGTCGCCCTCTTTTATTCCCGATTCTTCTGCTGCCCCGCCAGCGTTAAGTCCGGCAACATAAACGCCTTTGATGTTCGAAATTCCTTTTTTGGAGGCCAGCTTGGCATCCAAATCTTCAAGAACTACTCCAATAAAGGCTCTTTGCACCTCGCCAAATTCGAGCAAATCGGCTACAACTTTACGTACAATATTTACAGGTATGGCAAACGAGTAACCCGAATATGAGCCCGTATTTGAAGCAATGGCGGCGTTTATACCAATGAGTTCTCCTTTTGAATTTACAAGTGCTCCGCCACTATTTCCCGGATTTACAGCAGCGTCGGTTTGGATAAACGACTCAATAGCAAATTTTTCGTTCAAAATATTGATGTTTCTTCCTTTTGCACTAATAATACCGGCAGTTACCGTTGAGGTAAGGCTGAAAGGGTTACCTACCGCCAAAGCCCATTCGCCCACTTTAACATTGTCGGAATTGCCATAGTAAATAAAAGGCAATCCTTTGGCTTCAATCTTTAAAAGAGCCAGATCGGTATTGGGATCGCGCCCTATAACGGTTGCATCGTATTCGCGTTTGTCGTTCAAAACAACTTCGACCTTTTCTGCATTGGCTATTACGTGATTGTTGGTAACAATGTAGCCGTCTTCTGAAATAATTACCCCCGAACCCGATGCAGTGGGCTGATTGGGAGCATTTCGGTAAGGGTTACCAAAAAAATAATCGAAAAATGGATCGTAGTTACGGTTGCCGCTTACTAGTGTTTTTACGTGAACAACGCCATGTACCGACATGTCGGCCGCTGAAACAAAATCGGGTGCAGTGGTTAACGATGCGGTATTGCCTGTAAATTTTGCAGGAATTCGTTCGTTGATTAGCGCCTGCTTGCCGGAAGTTCTCGGCTGAATTATTAGATAATTAAGAGATAGAGCACCAATGCCGCCTACTACGGCAATGAGTAAAGTTGAAAGCACTTTTTTCATAATCTGTTCCTGTTATTTTCAGTTTCGGGCTTAGCAAAAATAATGCCTTGCCATTTTTTCAGTTCTCGTGATGGTGTGTTCGTGTGTAGTGAATAAGAAATTTATATATAAAGCTAAAAAAAATGTACGTTTGCAGCTCCAAACGAAGTAGAAGCAAATGTATTGCGTCGTTAACATTTTTTAGGTTTTTATGCGCGGCCCGGCTTCATTTATTACTGGTATAGTCATTGGTTTGGCCGCTTCTGCTGCATTGTTTTTTGTATTCAAAATATCGGGAGGTAATGGAAGTTCTTCTAGCAATGACCTTCATACATCAGCCGATACGCTTATTGATAAACGCGTGCCAGAGAAAAATGCCAGAACTAAACGCACTGCACTACGAAATAATTCCAATTTCAATGCTGCAGAAATTGATGCCGATGAAACTACTTCTGCCGATACCAGCCTTGCCGATACGGCAGCCATGGTTACCGACGAAGTTATTGTTCGAAGAGATGAAATGATAAAATCAGTCTCGATTGAGTTTTCGGCAAAAGCAACCCATTCAGATTCTCTAATTTCCATCTTTTTGGAGGAGTCATCTACTGGGAGAGCCTCTGTAAATCTTGAGTTTTGGCGTTCTCCGGTTAATTTTAGAGGGTTTAAATTCATACGAAACACCGTAGTGGCCTTCGGGCTCGATGCAGAAGAGCCCGCCACCGCAGCACTCTACAACGGAGAGCTATATGTTAAAAACGGGAGTAATGTTTATAGAATGTATCCTACCGCTCGTTTCAAACCTTTGCAGCTAATAACCGACGGCGCTTTGCTAAAGTCCGTAAAATTATGATTGTTCATTTTCACAAATATCAGGCTACCGGAAACGATTTCATAATCATTGACGATCGTAACAAGCAGTTCGATCTTAAAAATAACAGTCTAATACACCGCATGTGCAACCGCAGGTTTGGAATAGGGGCAGACGGATTAATTCTGTTACGGAACGAGCCCGGTTTAGACTTCAGGATGATTTATTTTAATGCCGATGGTTATGAAGGTTCGATGTGTGGAAATGGAGGGCGATGTGCTGCGGCCTTTGCCCACGAAATATTTCCGCAATCGTTCAGCTATCGTTTTATGGCGTTCGACGGTGAACATCAGGCCTCCATTAAACAGGCCACAGATTCAGGTTTGATGGTTAACCTTTCGATGAAAGATGTTCTTGTACCTCAAGTATCAGATAATTCATATACACTCAATACCGGTTCGCCCCACTATGTATGTTTTGTTAATGATGCCGCATCGGTTGATGTTAATACCGAAGGAAGAAAAATACGTAATTCAGCGCAACACCTTCGCGAAGGCATAAATGTTAATTTTGTTGAGGTGCATCCCGATGCCATTACAGTACGCACTTTTGAACGCGGAGTCGAAGAAGAAACGCTTTCTTGCGGTACCGGTGTTACCGCATCTGCCATTGTTTCAGTTTTTGCAGGTAAACTGCCTGCCGGCCCTGTTAAAGTTTTTACCCGTGGGGGCGAACTCTCGGTTAAATTTAGTGCAGGGGATACGCTTTTCGAAGATGTTTTTTTAACCGGCCCTGCCGATAAGGTTTTTACAGGTTCGATAGAGGTTTAATTTGGATACTGCTTTTGTTTTTAATAATGCTGGAAACTTTGAAACGTTTTCTAAAGAGCGTTTTTACCTTCTCGTCATTGGTCTAAATATAACCCCTCCTCATATTGCTTTAATTTTTAACGATACGTATTATTCTTCAACGATTAATGGATTGGAGCAAAAGAAAATTGGGAAAGATTTTTTACTTCGCCTTTCTAAAAAAAGATCGATTGCATTAATCGAACTCCAAAAGTGTGCTTCGCAACTCAAACCCGAATTATTTTTTGATGTTTATGGGCCTCTAAGTGTAGGCTCTTCTTGTTTGGCCCCGATAAATGATTTTATAAAGGAATATTATAAAATTAGTTGGGACAAGCCTTATTTGCATGGGTTGCTCAATGCTCTTTACGAAAATCATTTGGTGGTTGGAGTGCAGATTGGCGGCATTACTCTCGAAAATGCTCTAATTCCGGCTTATGGTCAGGACACCATCGATCGTCACATTCATCAGCTTAACGCGTCACTTAACCCAAAAGGCGCCTAAGGATACCCATCCATTTTCCATAGGGCGGATAGCGCAAGGGTATATCCGGCGAGAATGCCTGATGCATCCATGCTTTTTTATGGCTAAACTGGTCAAATCCGAATTTGCCATGGCTGTAGCCAAAACCGCTGCTTCCTACGCCTCCAAACGGCAGATGCATATTGGCCAAATGAACAAGACCGCCGTTCGACATTCCACCTCCAAAACGTATATTTTGTGTACACCGTTTTATTAAGGATGTATCCCTGCTGTAAACGTACAATGCTAAAGGTTGAGGCATACTACCAATAGTTTTATGTATTTCTTCTTCGGTATTGTAGATTAAAATCGGCAGAATAGGTCCAAAAATCTCCTCCTGCATCAACGTACTGTTTGTATGTGTTATGCTTACCAAGGTTGGTTCCATATATCCCAAATCCTTGTCAATTGAACCACCATCAATAATGTGTTCTCCTTCAAGCATAGATTCCAGCCGATCTAGATGTCCTTTTTTGTTAATGCGTGCATACGAATGGCTTCGCTTGGGGTCGCTACCAAAAAACTCTTGAATGGCAGTTTTCAATTCTTTAATAAGCGCTTCTTCTACAGCTGCGTGTACCAAAAGGTAATCGGGCGCCACACAGGTTTGACCCGCATTGTAAAATTTTGTCCAAATAATGCGTTTTGCCGTGGTTTTTAAAGGAATATTTTGGTCGATAATACAAGGGCTTTTGCCTCCAAGTTCAAGCGTAACTGGTATCATGTGTTCGGCGGCAGCACGGTAAACCAATCTCCCGGTTTTTTCGGATCCGGTAAAGAAAACATGGTTAAATGTTCCTGTTGCAATAAGTTCGGGAACAACCTGAGCCCCCTCGCCTTCAATGCAGATAAAAACACCCTCCAGCTCATGGCGGCTGCATAATTTACTCAGGTATGATGATGCTTTTGGGCTAAACTCAGAAGGTTTAATGCAGACCGTATTACCGGCTGCCAGTGCGCTAACTGCTGGAACCAATGCCAACATTATCGGATAATTCCAGGGGCTAATTATTAAAATACTCCCCAACGGTTCCCTAATGATATAGCTTTTTGCCGGCCAGTGTACCAGTGGGGTAGGCACCCGTTCGGTTCGGGTCCAGCGATGTATATTCTTAATGGCATGTTTTATTTCTTCGAGCAATACTCCCACTTCACTTCCATAGGCCTCAAATTCGGGTTTGCCTAAATCTGCATGCAATGCTTCCAAGATTTCTTGTTCTGTTTCTTTAATAAGGTGAAACAGGTTTTTTAATAATCTTTTCCGATAGCTGATATCATTGAGCTTGCCCGACAAGCGCAAGTTTTTTTGTTTTACGAAAGCATCATTCTCAGTTAGCTTCATAATTTATGCGCTACAAATAAAGCTGCTTTTTCGGCGCAGCGCTGTCCGTCCATGGCGGCCGATACAATACCGCCGGCATATCCCGCTCCTTCGCCGCAGGGAAAAAGTCCGCTAATCTGTGGATGCATAAGCCGTTCCGCATCTCTCGGAATACGTACCGGTGTTGATGTGCGCGATTCAACAGCATGTAATACTGCTTCGTTGGTGAAATACCCCCGCATTTTTTTGCCAAATAACGGAAATGCAAGTGCAAGTCGCTTACCCAATTCCTGAGGCAAAACATCATGTAAATTGGCCGAAACTATGCCTGGCATATACGACGTGGCGGGTAAATTTATAGAGCTTGTATGGTTAACAAAATCAACCATACGTTGTGCAGGTGCCGATTGCGATTTGCCGCCGTGAATCCACGCGTTTTCTTCAACGGCCTTTTGATAGTACATGCCCGCTAAAGGCCCGTGCTTTGCAAAAGCTTTTAAGTCTTCGGGTTTTACCTCTACTACAATGCCCGAATTGGCGAACGGATTGTTCCTTTTTGAAGGCGACCAGCCATTGGTTACCACTTGATTGCTTTCGGTAGCGCAAGGCGCGATAATGCCTCCCGGACACATGCAGAACGAATATACCCCCCTGCCTTGTATTTGCTCTACTAAGGTATACGAAGCCGCCGGAAGGTAGGCGCCTCGGGTGTCGCAATGGTATTGAATGGAATCGATTAAGGTTTGAGGATGTTCGGCCCGAACGCCTATGGCAAAAGGTTTAAATTCAAGCAGGACAGATTTTTTGTGTAGCAATTCGTAAATGTCACGAGCAGAGTGCCCGCTGGCTAAAATCAATGCTTTGCAAGGTATTCGGTCCCCTTTTGAAGTAATTAAACTACTCAACGCATCGTCTTTAAATTCAATATCGTCAATGCGCGTTTCGAAATGCACTTCACCCCCCGAATCTAGAATTGTTTTACGCATGGCAGCAATAATGCCGGGCAACTTATTGGTTCCGATATGCGGGTGCGTGTCAATTAATATTTCGGGCGCCGCACCGTGTGCAAAAAATGTTTCGAGCACCCCATTAATGTCGCCTCGTTTGTTTGAACGGGTATATAATTTTCCATCGGAGTAAGTGCCTGCTCCTCCTTCGCCAAAACAATAATTACTCTCAGAATTAACTTTATGTTCCTTATTAATGGCAGCCAAATCGCGTCTGCGTGCTCGTACGTCCTTACCACGTTCCAGTAAAACGGGTTTTATTCCGAGTTCGATCAGCTTTAAGGCAGCAAAAAGTCCCGCAGGTCCTGCTCCAATAATATGAACCTCAGCTTGGTGTTTAACCTGTTGATAATGCGGTTGAATTAGTGTGTTTTGTGGGATTTTAGTGTCGTACAACGCAATGTTAAGTTGCACCTTCACCTGTTTTCCACGCGCATCAATGCTGCGCCTGAGCAATTGCCAACTGTTTTTTTGCTGTGCATCTATATACCCTGTTCTAACGAGATAATTATGCAGATTTTCCGCATCAAAGCCTATTTCAGGGTCAACCCTAAGCGCTACCGTACGGTACATTTTATTCGAAGGTAAATGAGATATAAAGTGCCCTCGATTGCAGAGCATTCATCCCCACCGTGTAAATATTATTTTCCTGAACCAATAAATTCCTCAGGCCAAAGGCCAGCTTGAGTTCGGGCGAAAACTTAAAGTATTGCGAATAAAAATCAAATCCCACACCAATTTCTGCATGCACATCATTACGCTTTATTTTAAGGATTTTTTCACCTTTAGAGTCCACTTTATCTTGCGATGCAAGGTCAATCGTAGGTTTTACGCCTCCCAGCAGGTAGGTTCTAAAATTGGTATGCCGCGCCGATTTAAACTTCATCATTAAGGGGAATTCAATGAGCGTAGATTCTACTAGCTTGCTTCGTTCCACAGTGGTGTCTTGCGATGGGAAACGTATAGTATAAACAAGCGAACGCTCCCCAAACGAAAGGGTAGGGAGGAATCGAAAATCGAAATTATCGCCCAGATGGAGGTTTGATACAATGCCCAGCGAAAAACCCAGTGCCGACTGAGGCGCAATGGAATACAATGTGTCTATTTTTCGCAAATCATCAATAGGTTTGGGGATAAACGTAAAACTATTTACTCCCAGCAAGAAGCCAAAATGAACCCATTGCATATCATAATTATGCAGATTCTGTATTTGCTTTTTTTGCGCCTGTGCCCCGGAAATCAACACCAGCATAAAACAAAAAGCTAATCCTGCAATTTTGGCTTTTCGTGTAAGTTGATTGCTCATTAGGTACGTTGATAACGTAAAATGCACCATTTATTGTTTTGTTCCGGTGTACAAACTTACGATACCAAAGGTTAATCGTTGCGTTTTTATGTCGGAAAAACCATTTTGCAAGGCAATTTTAGTAAATGCATCCCCTTCGGGAAATGCCGCTACCGAATCGTACAAGTAGGTATAGGCCGACGCGTCTTTAGATAAAAGCTTGCCCCACCACGGGCAAAAATACTTGAAATAAAAATTATACAATTGCTTAACGGGAAAAATTGAAGGTCTCGAAAATTCAAGGATTACCACTCTTCCTCCTTTTTTTAACACCCTGCTCATTTCGGATAAGCCCAAGCCCAGATTCTCGAAATTACGTACCCCGAAAGCCACTGTTACTGCATCAAACGATTGATCTGCATAGGGCAATTGTTCTGAGTCGCCTTTAACAAGGGTGATAATATGATTCAGCTTTTTACGGGCAACTTTTTTACGACCCATTTCAAGCATTTTCTCTGAAAGGTCGAGCCCTGTGATCTGCTCCGGTTTAAGGGCATTAAGCGCCAGGGCAACGTCGGCCGTTCCGGTAGCAATATCTAGGATAGATGTAGGCTTAAGCGTTTTTAATTCGGCAATAAGGCGTTTACGCCAGTAAACATCAATTCCAAATGAAAGCGAACGGTTTAAAAGGTCGTAACGTCCCGAGATAGAATCGAACATGCGCTCTACCTGCACTTTTTTCGATTCGTTTTCGTTGTATGGTTTAACTTCCACGATATTAGAACCGCTTATTGGTTCGGTTTGTTCAGTTTGAAGCATACAAACGAATAATTTCTGATAGCAGTTGACCTTTGTTGGTAGGTACTACACCTACCTTTTCGCAAGCCAAACCACCGGCAACGTTGGCCCATGCTGCAATATCGTTAAGTGGCATCCCGGAGGCCATGCATAATGCAGCAACACTAATTACCGTATCGCCCGCACCGCTAACATCGGTAATGGAGCGTAAATGGGCTTCAATTAAGGTTGATCCTTTTTCATCGGCACAAAACACTCCATGTTCTGAAAGGGTTATGAGGGTCATTTTATGGTTTAGCAATTCCTCTAACCTTTGGTGTGCATCTCTAAGCGATTGATGATTTGCTGGATTGATTTGCAGGTTGAGTCCTTCTTTAATTTCCTTTAAATTGGGTTTAAATAAATCCACTTTCCGATAGTGGATGAAATTTTGTTTTTTGGGATCAACCGCTATGGGAATAGATCGTTTCCTACATTCTTCCACTACAAATTCAATAAAATCGATGTTAAGCAGGCCCTTGTCGTAGTCTTCAAAAACCAGGGCATGGGGTTGTTTGTCGAGGAGTTCAAGTACTTTTTGTTTAAGAAGTGTCGACTCTTCGATGCTTGGATGATTTGTTACTTCTTCATCTATACGCAAAAGATGGTGTGTTTGCGCCATGATGCGCGTTTTTACTGTGGTACGGTTCGATAGTCGCATTAAAAATGTACTATTTAATCCGTATTCATCGAAAAGGCCTTCGAGAATATCCCCGTCATAATCCTTACCTACGGCAGCTAATACATCCACTTTCGCGCCAAGCGCCATGAGGTTGAGGGCAACATTGGCCGCACCACCCAAGCGATACTCTCTTCGTTCGGCTAAAACAACCGGAACAGGTGCTTCGGGAGAAATACGATCTACCTTGCCCCAAACGTAACTGTCAAGCATCACATCGCCAATTAGAGCTATTCGTTTTGCTCCAAAGCCGTCAAATACTGCTTTTATTTCATTTTCACTCATTGCAGCGCTTCTAGGCCTTTTTTTAAACGTCTAACCGATTCGGTAATTACCTCTTCTGATGTGGCATACGATAATCGTATAGAACGTGAGCATCCAAATGCTTCGCCGCTTACTGTTGCAATCAAATGTTCGTTGAGAAGGAATAACGTTAATTCATGTGTATTGCTGATAATCGTATCTCCATAGCGTTTCCCCAAGAAATGTTCAACATTAGGAAAGAAGTAAAATGCCCCTTCGGGTAAATTTACATCGAGTCCTTTTATTTCTTTAAGCAACGAGTACATTAGGTCTCTGCGTTTTCGAAACCCTTCTACCATGGGTTGAATCTTATCGGGATCGGCTAACAAGGCTTCGATAGCGGTACGTTGTGTAATGGAACATGTCCCCGAGGTAATCTGCCCCTGAAATTTGTCGCAAGCATCAGCAATCCATTTAGGAGCGCCAATATACCCAAGCCTCCAGCCTGTCATTGCGAAGCATTTCGACAAACCGTTTACTGTTATTGTTTTATCGTAAACCTGAGGAAAAGAAGCTATGGAGCAATGTTTTTCGCCAAATCGGATGTGCTCGTAAATTTCATCAGAAACAATAAGCAAGTTTGGAAACTGTGCAAAGTAATCGGCAAGCATTGACAGGTCAGCTTTTGAATATACCGAACCGGTGGGGTTGCAAGGAGAGCTAAATATAATCAGACGTGTTTTTTCACTGAGGTGCTCACTGAGCATATCGGGATTAATTTTAAAATCATGTTCAATGCCCGAGTACACTATTTTGGGTATTCCACCGGCTAATTTTATAAGCTCAATGTAGCTCACCCAGTATGGGGCGGGTAGAAGCACTTCATCGCCTTCGTCTACCAAACTGAGTATAACATTGGCAATAGATTGTTTGGCTCCCGTTGAAACTACAATTTGATCGGCTTTATATTCAATATTATTGTCACGTTTGAATTTTACTACAGCGGCATCACGCAATTCCTGAAATCCGGCTACCGGTGTATAGTGTGTGTAATTTTCATTTATGGCACGAATGGCAGCTTCTTTTAAAAATGAAGGGGTATCATAATCGGGTTCGCCAATACTTAAGCTTATAACATCCTTACCTTGCGCCTTAAGTTCCCTGCTTCTTCTGGCCATGGCCAGCGTTTCTGATTCGCTCAGCACCTGCAAGCGTTTCGCTACTCGATTCATTTTAGGGTTTGATTTTAGATGCAAACTTATCGGAATTTTTTCAATCAGCCTAAATGGTCTAATTTTGCCACCGATATTTATACTTCATGCGCATTTCTGCATCGGTTTCGACTGTTCCGCATACTTCACTCAGCACCACTGTTGCGCTTCTCGATCAGTCGGATGTAGACAGCTATCACTTAGACAGCATCGAAGATCCAGGCATCTTTAAATTCGCCGAAAACCTTCGGAAAATTACCGAAAAGCCCTTTGATCTTCATCTAATTACATCGCAGCCCGAAAAATACTGGGATTTAATTCGTGCCTCAGATATAGAGCTTGTACACTTTCAGCTCGAAAATCTACATCGCCCCTTATTTGTTCCCGACGATTTAAAAGCTCGCGTCGGGCTAGCGATGCAGCCCCATACGCCTGCCGAGCATTTTTCGGTGTACCGCAGTGAGGCTGCATCGGTATTGCTCATGCTCACCACGCCCGGAAAAAGTGGTGGCGCGTTTCATCCGCGGTATTTCGAACATATTATTCGCTTTAAGGAGCTTTATCCCGAAAAAAAAATTACGGTTGATGGTGGTGTAAATCATGAAGTAGCCGCTGTACTTCGCTTAATGGGAATTCAAACTTCGGTTTCGGGCTCGTTTATTTTAAAGCATGAAAATATTTCGGAAGCACTCCATCTACTTAGGTTTTATGATGATATTCCATGGACCTTAAGTGAGGTTATGGCTCAAGGAACCGATTGGCTGCGCTCGGATAATGAACGGTTCGGAGTATTGCCCGATAGTTATTACCTCGATATGGATGGCGTCATTACCGATATTACTGCAGATGCCGCCTGGCAGAATCAATTGGAGCATATTGCTGCATTTAAAGATGCGATTGGGCGAGGACTGTTTGCCCCGCTTCATTTGCCTCTTAAAAATTTAAAACAAGCTACAACACAACTCCATAATGCGCCCAACTATGTATTTGCCGTGGACGAGCACCAATCCATAAGGGGCACCTTTTTTCTTCAAAATTAAACCCGTATGATCCTTCATCTCCATAAATCAAATCTCCCACAGCCGGTTGGCGAACTTGCGGCATCACACCAGGCTGTTTGGTTCGAAGCCGATGATCATTT
>JBILCR010000214.1:0-4501 GCA_044353055.1 Flavobacteriales bacterium | reverse complement strand
GCCGACTTAATCTTAAACCGGCTAAATTCCATAACGTTGTAACTAATTATAAAATCCGATTCGAAATTTTTTACTTCAAATCCTGACTGCTCAAAAGCGCTTAACGATTTAATACTACCACTTAACGAATCGTCAACAATGAGCAGGTGATTTACCCGTGCATTTATATTGCGAACCTGCAGGTGTTCATAGTCCATACCCTTAATATTTCTGGGCAGACTATCGCGGTATTCATAGGTAAAATCAACGTCGTCGAGCTCGGCTTTCCAAAAGAAAATATGTTCGGGTTCGCGTTTAATTTTTTTCTCCTCGGGTGTTCGGGGCGGATTTAAAATATCCAAAATAAATTGAATGTTTAGGTCGTCTTCGTTCCACAATTGGCGTACGTTAAATTGTCCATGACTCGCCTTTACTCGATCAAAATCGATGTGTTTACCTTTTAGGTAAACATTGTCAAAATTGGCCTCGAGCTTTTCGAGATACAATAGCGTATCGTGATGCAGGTCTTCGACGTAAAGGCCGTAAAAATCGGCACGATCAAAAAATTGGATGCTTATTCGGTCAATGTCAACCTTTGCTCCAATATTTTTAGATGCTATCTGAGCAAATTCTCTGGCTAGAGAGGTTTGTACTACCGGAAATTGAAGGGCAATAAAAACAGACAACAGCAATAAAAGGAGGCTGAGCAGAAAAAAACCTGTTATTTTGCGAACTGTTTTAATACTCCTGATTTTTATGGGACATGAACGCCCGTTTTATATTTTGGCCATTGAATCTTCGTGCGATGATACTGCGGCTGCAGTGCTCGACGGCGACAAATTGCTTGCCAATGTGGTGAACAATCAGGAAGTACACCGCAAATGGGGAGGAGTGGTTCCTGAATTGGCATCCAGAGCCCACCAGCAGCAGATTATTCCAGTTGTGCATGCAGCGCTTAATGATGCAAAAATAAGCAAAGAACAGCTATGTGCGGTAGCTTTTACCCGAGGACCTGGTTTGCCTGGCTCTTTGTTAGTTGGAGCTATGTTTGCTCAAGCTTTTGCCCGCGGTTTAAATATTCCGGCAATCGGTGTGCATCACATGAAAGCGCATGTTTTAGCGCACTTGATTGATGAGGGTCAACCGATTCCCGAATTTCCCTTTATCTGCCTTACGGTTTCGGGAGGGCATACGCAGTTAGTGCGTGTGGATTCCCCTCGGGAAATGAAAATTTTAGGCGAAACCATCGACGATGCCGCCGGTGAGGCTTTTGATAAGGTGGCTAAAATGTTGGGCTTACCATATCCCGGAGGCCCCGAAATTGATCGGCTGGCCCAAAGTGGAAATCCGCTATCATTTACATTACCCGAACCAAAGACCGAGGCCTTATCGTTTAGTTTTAGTGGATTAAAAACATCGGTATTGTATTTAATTCAACGTGAACAGCAGAAAAACCCAAGCTTCCTTGAAATCAATAGGGCGCATTTGGCGGCATCGGTGCAAAAGACGATTGTGAATATTCTAGTTCGCAAATTAGAGGCTGCCTCTGAACGTTTTGGAATAAAGCGCATTGCGCTGGCCGGAGGCGTTTCGGCTAATTCAGAGCTTCGCAAACGTATGGAAATGTTGGGGCAAAAAGGCTACGAAATTTTTATTCCTCCTTTTGCTTACTGCACCGATAATGCCGCTATGATTGGTGTAACTGCTTGGCACATGCTCAAGGACGGATATAATCCTACAGAATTAGAATTGCCGCTGGCTCGCTGGAGTATCGAACACTAAGGGGTAGTTTTTGCCGCATCCTTATTTACAGAATCGGCATTCAATTTTTCAAACTCACGAATGAGTTCTTCATCGCTTTTACCTAAATTTTTAATACTCATTTCGGCATCTTTGCCATAGGGATGCTTGGGATATTTTTTAAGAAAACTGGTGTAGAATTCCTTTGCCTTGGCATCATTGTTTATTTGATTGTCATATACATATCCTAATAGAAAAAGGGCGTCAGGTGCTCTTTTGTCGTTAGGAAACATGGTTAAGAACTTTTCGAGCACCTTAACCGTAGATTCACCGCCTCCTTTAATGTTTAAGCCAATCTCTGCAGTTTTGAAAAGGTATTCGGGAGCTTTAGGATCATTGGGGAAACGTACTGCGAAATCATCATAAATAACCTGCAGATTATAGGCGCTTTGATCGTCTTTTGGAATTCCTTGCGCATCCAGCAATTTTTTTTCAATATTCTTAATATTCTCTATTGCCTCGTTTCTCTTGTCGCCACAAGCACTGATTAAAAAAAATGCCCCGAAGAGCAAGAACATTAAAAGCTTATTCATAAGTAGATAAGTATGTTTGCAAGATAAAAAATTGCTTCAAATTAGCGGCGGGCCATTGGAAATTTCATACGATAATCTACTTTAACCTGTCCACGGCTTATATTAGAAAGTTTGGAGGAAAGCAGCGTTTTTCTCAAAGAGCTGATGCGGTCGGTAAACAGCTTACCTTCTATATGATCGTACTCATGTTGAATAATGCGTGCCATGTATCCCGAACACTCCATACGCTCAGGTTCAAACGCAGCATTAAGGAATTCGATGACTATGTTTTTTTTTCTGCTGATGTCTTCTCGAATGCCGGGGATACTTAAACAACCTTCATTGAAGGTCCAGTTTTCGCCTGTTTCTTCAATAATTTGCGCGTTTATAAAGACTTTCTTAAACCCTTTTAATTCAGGTTCTTCATCGGCAAAAGGGCTCGCATCTACAATAAAAAGTCGTATTGAATGTCCTATCTGTGGTGCAGCAAGCCCAACGCCGTTTGCCGCGTACATGGTTTCGAACATATTATCGATAAGCTTCTTTAAATCAGGATAATCGGCTTGTATATCTGAAGCAACCTGTTTCAGAACTGTACTTCCATATGCAACAACGGGTAAAATCATTCCGCAAAAATAGGAATTGCCTGTTAAATATGCCTAATCTAAATTGTTAATGCCAATTTCCGAAGTCCTTTTGTTCGAGGTAGCTCTGTAGAATAAGAACGGCAGCAATGCGGTCGCTTAGAGATTTATCGCGGCGGGCCTTTTTATTTATCCCCGATTCAATAATGGTTTTCTGAGCCATTACAGAGGTAAAGCGCTCGTCGATAAACACAAGCGGTATGTTTGGATAATGATTCTTAAAAAAAGCTGTAAAATTATTCAGTGCTTGCAGCGGCCCACTTTCTTCGCCACTTAGGTGTTTAGGTTTTCCGATAACTATGGTACCGATATTTTCCTTTGAGAAATAGTTGCGTATAAACTCAAATAGCTTTTGTTCTTCAACAACCGCTAGGGGGCCTGCAATTATGCCCAACGAATCGGTAACTGCGATACCCGTGCGTTTTGTACCAAAATCGAAGGCAATGATGCGGGCCATTTGAAGGAATGTAATTAGGTAAAATAAAAAAGGCAGCCTGCGGAAGACTGCCTAATAACTAAGCTGTAGTGTATTAACTAAGTAAACTTTTGGCAATCACCAGTTTCTGGATTTCTGAAGTGCCCTCTCCGATGGTGCAAAGCTTTGAATCGCGGTAGAATTTCTCCACCGGAAAATCTTTGGTATACCCATAACCGCCGTGAATTTGCACTGCTTCATTTGAGGCCCAAACGCAAACTTCAGAAGCATACAATTTCGCCATTGCCGATTCGCGGGTAACTTTTTCGCCTCGGTTTTTAAGATCGGCAGCACGCATAGTTAGTAATTCTGCTGCTTCATACCGTGTGCGCATCTCGGCAAGTTTAAAGCTTATTCCTTGGAAATTGGCAATGGGCTGACCAAACTGATGGCGTTCTTTTGAATACTTAACAGAAGCTTCTATGGCGCCTTTGGCAATTCCAAGCGATAAAGCAGCAATTGAAATTCGCCCGCCATCAAGCACTTTCATAGCCTGTATAAATCCATCCCCAACGTTTCCTAAGATTTGGTCTTTGTGCACCCGGCAATTATCAAAAATTAGTTCGGCGGTTTCGGAAGCGCGCATACCTAATTTGTTTTCTTTTTTACCTGCCATAAATCCGGGTGTATCGCGTTCAATGATAAACGCGGTAATGCCTCTAGAGTCAAGCAATTCTCCGGTACGTACCAATACAACGGCAACATTGCCACTAATACCGTGTGTTATCCAGTTTTTGGTACCGTTAATTACCCAGTAATCACCATCCTGTTGTGCCACGCATTTCATGCGCATAGCATCTGAGCCTGTATTTGCCTCTGTTAATCCCCAGGCTCCAATCCATTCTCCGCTTGCTAGTTTGGGTAAATACTTTTGTTTCTGACTTTCGTTTGCAAAACTCAGAATATGTCCCGTGCACAATGAGTTATGGGCCGCCATAGATAAGGCAATTGAGCCGCAAATTTTACCGAGTTCGGTAATGGCAGTTACATATTCAAAATATCCAAATCCCGATCCTCCGTAATTTTCGGGAACCAAAACACCCATCAAGCCTAATTTGCCGAGCTCTTCAAAAACAGAACGCGGAAACTCT
>JBILCR010000213.1:0-4509 GCA_044353055.1 Flavobacteriales bacterium | reverse complement strand
TCTGGAATTATTGCCGCACAGGTAGTTATTGCTCTTAACGACATGATGTTGCATAAGCATTTATATATGAATTCCAAAATCAGTGATTGCTGAGTAAGATCTCCGTTATAACCCAATACAATTAAAGAGAAGGATGAGCACCACCTATTTCAAATAATTACTTAAAATTTACTGTTTTAATTTGATGGGGATCCAAATTTCTTCTTCTGATTGGGGATCATTGTTTTTGTAGGTGTTGCTTAGTATTTCAAAATGAGGCCTTTCGTCGATCACATATTCAGATGACGGGAGCCATGATTCATAGATGTATTGAAATATTGTAGTATCGCTTTGATCACCTTTATAATGAAAAACTGCATAAAGTCCAGCAGGAATTACGAAAGGTTCCATGCCTTCGGGAATGCTATCAAATTCATGGACTTCAACCGCCGCCCATCGCTCAAATAAGGCATCAGGACTAAACCTGTCAAAGTATCCCGAATCATAAATGGCTAACGAAATTAAGTTGTTTGAATTACAGTATTTAATTTCCTTCCTGCGGGGCATAAATCGTTTCCATAATTCTGAAACCGTAAATTGGGTTAAACTCATTTTATGTTTGATCCCAATTATTTTCTTTGCGTTAATTAGTTCAATTTTAGGGGTCATTTCATGTATAAGGGTAAATATGCAGAATCGCAATTTAGGCAAGGTACATTTTTCAGTTTGACAGACAAAATACATAAACATGCACATTTCATCTTTTATTATTAACTTATTTCAAATCTATAAGTGGTACATTTGCACATGAAAATAAAAGTTCCATTTTAGCATTTATTTTAAGTGGATAGTTTAGAGAAAGCGCATTTGGTTGATTGGGTCAAAAAACTTGATATTCAGTCTTTGATTCAAACTTATGGTTCGCCTGCATGGATTGTAAGTGAGGCACAGCTTAAAGAAAATGTCGCAATCATCGAATCATTTACAGGCGCAGCCCAGAACATATTTTACCCTGTAAAAACCAATCCAGCACTATCTGTTTTGCAATTACTCGCTTCTATGAAGGTGGGAGCTGATTGTGCGAGCCGATCCGAAATAGATTTGGCGTGTTTGGCGGGAATTCAATACGCTGCAATTTCGTATAACAGTCCGGCGCAGGATGTGGAACTTTGTAAATTTCTTTTGGAGAACGGTGCCCGAGTGGTGATGGACGATCCTGAGGCTGTTTTGGCGCTTGGCGGCATAATGCATCCATCAGAAATGAAGGGGCGGCTGATTTTGCGTCTCAATTTGTCTGATTATGGCGAATATTTCGAGAAAAATGCAAACCAGGAATTGATGGCCCACGGTCATAAATCATCGAAATTTGGAATCCCTGTTGAAGATTTAGAAGCGCTAATCTCTAAAATTCAGTTACCAGTTTCGGGCTTGCATGTGCATGTTGGTACTCAAATGGATAATATACTCAGTTTTGAAGCGGCGTTGCACCAAATGCACGAATGGGCTACCCGTTTATTGCAATTAGGACATGCTATCCAGGAGATAAATATTGGAGGAGGTCTTGGCATTCCGTTTTCAGCAAGAGATAGTTTTCCTTCGCTTCAAGCCTGGGCTGATGCTTTGATTAAAATCAAAAAAACACATTTTAGTTATTTTGTTGAGCCCGGGCACGCTCTGGTGGGTAATGCCGTAGCCTTGTTGATGCAGGTGCAAACCATTAAAAAGTCACGGGGTAAAAAATGGGCTATTACTGATGTTGGTACCGATCAGCTTACAAAAATTACCTTGCTACACTGGCCGCATCGTATACTAACCGCTTCGGGTGTGGAATTGCCCTCTGGAAATGATGCCATAGCGGGGCCGCTTTGTTTTACAGGCGATACGCTGCTCGATAATGTAGCTATTGATGGACTTGAAAAAGGTTCGCCTTTGCTGCTTGCCGAAGCCGGTGCTTATACCTTTTCGCTTTCAAACCGCTTTAACGGCAGGCTTTCGCCTCAATGGCTTGTATTGCACTCAAATGGAACCATAGTGCAAACGCTAAGAAAGGAAGACCGATTCGAGAATCTTCAATTAGCCAATCATACATGGCAGGCAGTGTTTGCTGAGTCGAAGTCTCATGCCGTTTCTGCCCAAGATGTGCAACGCCTTTCGAGCGGATATTTGCGAGAATCAAGTGCTGAAGATGCGTTTTCGTATGTTTCAACAGTTAAAACATCTCCCTGTACTTACGAATTTGAAGTTTTGACAGTATCGGCTGTTGATTTTGTTTCGATGCCTTTTGCCCTACGTATTATTGGCGATGCGGCCATTGTTGCCGTTTTGCATCAAGATGGCTTCGAAACAAAACAGCAATCGGTTTGGGGCCGGAGATTGGTTATGGACTGCTTTAAACAGGTGCCAGCCAATGCCAAATTCCGATTCACCATAAGCTTGAGCGATACGATCAGTGCTAGTAACTACACCACGCGTTTGCTACGTTTTCAGTCATCATGTGGCCATTGTGTGGGTAGTTTGGTAGTGGTGTACTAATTGGTAATCGATGGCTGAGGCTCTCGAGGGCAGAGGATATATTCGTCAATTTAAATTTATTCGTTGGCAATTTTCTCACTCATATATTACATAGATAAAAAACGCGAATAAAGCCTTTCAGGTAATTTTCAATTGCATATTTAACTATTTAACTAAATAGAATATTTTATTTCGTCGAAAATTCACAGTTATTTGAATTGTTAATATTCTTAAAATTCACATAAACAGTATTATGTAAACAAATTAATGCTTCGAAATTAATTTTTCTTGCAGTTGTATTTTATTTCGGTTTTAATTATATCAATTGGTATCTGTATACCAATTCTATGCGTAGAGTAGGGTGAGGCAGTTTTTTGAATAGACATGAATCAAAAAAAAAGTGCATTAATATCAAATTTTTCTCTTTGCTTGCTTTCATTGATGGTGAATATTATTGCCATATTCATTAATGCTGGGAGGGATGTTGATCTTCTTTTTGCTAAACGTTCAAGATCGAATAGCGGAACGCTGCCTATTTATAGTAATACCAAGAAGCGGTTATAACTATAAATAAAACATAAAGCTATTAAATAATGGCACGAAGAAAAATTAGGCTCCTGAGTCGCAATACCATTCGTCTTCGTCAGCAGCTTCGCTTGTTGAAAGGTGTGGCATTGTTAATTGGGGTCGTTCTTATTTTTATTTATCTCTATTTTTTTGTAAATGATATTCAATTAGCCCGTGCAGCAATGGCAGATGCCCTTAAACGCGAGGGACGCATTACAAAAGAAGGGTATCAAGGGCGTTTGAAAATTAAATTAAATCAATCAATTTCATCTTTCGATGAAGCTGTTCCTATCTGTTTAAAATTGAAAAACGATCAGTTAAAAAGTGTTCGTTTTGGAGGTATGGTTATGGGTGCTGAGGCAAACGACATTTGCCTTACCGCATCAGACGGCGGAACCATACTTAAATCATCGATTGAACGGTATAATCCACAAACGGGAGAACTAATGTTATGGCTGTTCTCGGATTCGCAGTATTCGGAAGTTTCTAAAACGATATATCTTTATTATGGAAATACCCTAGAAGCGCGAGCAACGAAAACCAATCCAACAAGTACCTTTTATAAGGCCATTTGGAATTTTAACGGCACATTTGATGCGCATGGTTTGGATTATGTATTCGGCGAATTTAAAGGTGTAAAGGATGAAGAAGGTCTTTTCGGATTGGCAAAATCTTTTTTATCGGTCGAACGTTCTGCTGCAGTGTTTGATGCAGGAAAAGAAATGGAATTTAACGGTTCTTTGAGCCTATCGGTTTGGATAAAACCGCAAACCGTATTGGAAGAACAAACCCTATTTACGAATGAATCTCTTAAGGGAGGGTGCCGGCTTTATATCAATAAAATGGGACGAATCTGCTTTAAAATAGCGGATTCGCAAGGTCGTATTTCAATTATTGATAATGAACCTGGAGGCCAGATTTTAAAGGTGAATGAATGGGTTCATGTGGTTGCAAGCTATAATCAAGCTACAAAGCACATGTATATATATGTTAATGGTGAACTTGATCGCGTTAAAATGGCTGCCGCAACATACGAAGCAGGCCAATTGATGATTTTTGGTGCGGATGCAGATCGTAAACATCGATTTTATAATGGTCTGATGGATGAATTCAGAATTTCAAATAAACCTTTTTTGACAAAGCAGATTAAAGAATTATCTCAAAATGCTGATTCCTATAAATTGATAGCACAAATCCAAAATGAAACAATACTCCCAAACGTTACTGCTGTTGATTTGAAGAGCTTTAAAATTAGGCCGCAGGGAAGAGCCATCCAGATTCATTGGACAACAAGCACTGAAAAACACCTGGACTATTTTATCCTGGAGCGCTCAGCCGATACGTGCAGGCCTGCAGAAGTAACAAAAGTACTTTCAAAAGGCGGAATGTGCCGAACAAACCATTATTCGGCAACAGATACAACACCCATAATTGGGGCATCCTTTTACCGAT
>JBILCR010000011.1:0-15135 GCA_044353055.1 Flavobacteriales bacterium | reverse complement strand
GGTTTCATGCAGTAATGGACCTAATGGTGACATGTTTGTGAATTATATGGATTACATGGACGATGCATGTGCTACGATGTTTACGAATGGACAAAAAACCAGAGCTCGAGCTGTATTTGCAACCGGTGGTGCTCGAAATTCATTGCTTTCATCACCTGCTTGCGGAAGCACGCCGCCTCCTCCCCCTGTAAATTCATGTTTGGATACCTTGCGCTATCCTTTACCTGCCGCTGAAGTGGTTTATTTTGATGCCACCGTTGGATATATTTGTGGAACCAACACTTATCTTGATTCAGCGAAAGCTGAACGTTTTACTGCTGCTTCTCCCTTTACCATAGTAAAAGGCGGTTTATTTAAATTTGCCGTAGCCGAAGCCAATGGGTTAAATAATTATCAAGTAACATTTAGACTGTATGACGATAATGGAGCAGGTGGACTTCCGGGAACCGTTTTGGCAAGTACCACAGTTCCTCTATCCACAATTAGTAACCATGTGAACTCCAATTCTTACACTTCGGTTTTATTTGCTAATTCGGTCACCATTACGGGTAATTTTTATTTGGGTTATGTTGTTAATCCGGCTTCTGGGGTAGAATTATCGCTTTATTCAACTGAAAATGGAACCAGTGGAGCCAATACGGCCTACGAGCAATTTAGCGATGGAGAATGGTACGCGTTCGACACAGAGCCTGCCAGTTGGGGTATTGCTATCACGCAAGCCATAAGCGCTATTATGCAAAGCACAAATACGCCGGCAACACCCATCATTAATAATTCGGGGGGCGTTCTTAGTGTTAGTAATGTTAGTGGAACGTATCAGTGGTTTCTCAATGGAAATGCCATTAATGGTGCTACATTTTCATCGTTTACGCCCACCACACCAGGAACCTACAGCGTAAGCGTTACCTCCGGTGGCTGTTCAAGTCTATCTTCTACGCTTAGCATTTCAACTGTAAGCATCGCAAGTTTATTGCAACAGTCTTTGCAGATTTTCCCTAACCCTGCGAAAGACCGACTCCACATTTCCTTCTCAGATCCTAACATAAACGAATTTCAACTGCGTATGGTTGATTTGACAGGTAAAATGGTTGTGGATCAGCATTATACTTCCCATACATCGGGTAGTGTTATTGAACTCGGACTGGATCATCTAAGTTCAGGAATGTACCAGGTAATTTTAGTGCATCCAACGGGAGTGTTAACGCGTAAGGTTTGTATTTCCAAGCCCTAAATACGAGGCATGCCAAAACTGGGCATTGGTATTTGGTTATGCGTTTTTGAGCTGAGCAGGCTTTGTGCCCAAAGCGGTTCAGATACTTCATTTATTAAGAGGTTTACCGACAGGCCTCAGCTCACCTTTGAATTTGCCCAACGCAACCAAAAATTCGATTTGGTTAATCCTGCCAATCAAAAGCAAGTTGTTTCATACGAGCCGAATAACAGAGTAAATTTTATTACTTCGTTCGACTACCGCTGGCTTAGTTTATCGCTGGGATTATTGACTTTTGATGGAAACGACGGGTCTCAAAAGGGAACAACCCAACAATTTGCACTTCGCTTTAGCATTAACAGCAAAAGGGTTTGGAACTCCAATTTTTTACAACTCTATAAAGGTTATTATTTGAGCAATCCTCAAGTGTTACCGCTTTGGGATCCCGAACAGAATTCTTTCCCTACACGACCTGATATTTCAACGCTCACGTGGTTTAGTAATATTTACTACTGCTTTTCTCCTGCAAGTTTTTCCTATCGTGCTGCTTTATGGCAATTGGAGCGGCAGGAAAAAAGCGCAGGAAGTTTCCTAGCGGGTGCTTCGTATCGGTTTAACTGGATAACCAGTGATGAAGGGATGACCATGATTCCTTCGTCTTTATATTCCGATTATGCCGAGGAAAATAGGGCAGTGGCAGTGCAGCAGTCCACCTTAACTTTTCATGCAGGTTACGTACATACCTTTGTTGCACAAAAGAAATGGTATTTTACGGTATTCTTTATGCCCGGATTGGCTGTCGAAAATGGGTTCTATAAATCCGATGATCTAATACAGCGCTCTTTTGAGTCGGAGTTGGCCGCGGCTGCCGAATTGAGATTGGTGGGAGGTTACAACGGAGATCGTTTTTTTGGAGGAATTTCTGGTCATTCCATCTCGTATTCAGGTACACGCAAGGCTGATTTATGGGTAAATACTAGCACGAGCTCTGCCAGACTTTTTGCCGGGTATCGGTTTAATACCGTTGACCGATCAAAGGGACCTAAACTTCTGCGCTTTATTGGCCTTTAATAGGCTCTTTCGTTTATGTTGTTGTAAAAATTAATAAAAGCCCTATTCACTACCTTATTGCCTCCGGGAGTAGGGTAATTGCCCGAAAAATACCAGTCGCCGGTATGGCCCGGCGTTGCTTGATGCAGGTTATCAAGGCTCTGATAAATGATTTCTACCTCTGCATTGATGGAATCGGGTTTAACCAATTGAGCAATTTTAAGGGCAATTTCATCGGGAGTAAATGCATCGTAAATACGTTGCACTACATTGCGTATTTCTTCTTTTGGAAAGCTGTCCTGCGCGATACATTGCTCATATACTTCTTCAATAAGATATGATGTTCCACGCTCCCGGTGTAAGGCTACTGCCGCTTGAAATGCAATAAAATCACCAAGTTTAGCCATGTCAATTCCGTAACAATCGGGGTAGCGAATCTGTGGAGCCGAACTCACAATGATGATTTTTTTAGGACCTAAACGATCCAAAATCTTCAAAATACTTTGTTTTAGCGTCGTTCCGCGTACAATAGAATCATCTAAGATAACCAGCGTATCGATGTTTTTTCGAACAACACCATACGTTACATCGTAAACGTGTGCCACCATTTCGTCGCGATGCAGATCGTCGGTAATGAATGTGCGGATTTTTGCATCCTTGATGGCAATTTTCTCGGTCCTTACCCGAAGATCAAGAATCTCATCAAGTTGTTCCGATGATGCCTTTTCGCCCAGTTCCAAAATCTGCCTTTTCTTCTCTCGGTTGAGCCAATCGTTAAGACCATGAATGAGTCCGAAAAATGCTGTTTCGGCGGTATTGGGGATGTATGAAAAAACGGTATCGGCGATGTTGTAGTTAATGGCTTTGAGAATGGTTGGACTAAGCAATTGCCCGAGTTTTTTACGTTCCTGGTAAATTTCGGCATCCGATCCACGCGAAAAATAAATGCGTTCGAATGAGCATGCAGTCCGTTTTACTGCTTCGCGGATAACTTCCTCCTTCACATTTCCATTTTTCTTGATAATCAAAGCCGAACCGGGTGTTAATTCCTGAATGGATTCGTACGAAATGTTGAAAGCTGTTTGCAATACAGGACGTTCGGAGGTTACGGCTACAAATTCGTCGTTCTGAAAATAGTAACACGGTCGAATTCCACCCGGATCGCGCACAACGAAAGCATCGCCGTGGCCCATCATTCCGGTAACCACATAACCGCCATCGAAGCGCTTGGTAGCCTGACGAAGTATTTCGCCAATATCAAGGTCGCGTGCAATAAGTTCCGAAATTTCGGAATTGCTAAATCCTTGGCGTTTGAATTCTCTGAATAAGCGTTCGTTTTCGACATCAAGGAAATGCCCTATTTTTTCGAGTACGGTAACAGTATCGGCCATTTCTTTAGGATGCTGACCCAGATCTACAAGTTGCTTGAATTGCTCGTCTACATTAGTGAGATTGAAATTTCCGGCAACCACCAAATTGCGCGACATCCAGTTGTTTTGACGAAGAAACGGATGGCAATTTTCGATACTGTTTTTTCCAAAAGTACCATACCGCAAATGCCCCATAAGCAATTCACCAATAAACGGATGATGGGCTTTGAGGTATTCGGTGTCTTTGAATTTTTCGGGATCGTCGCGCCGAATATCTTCGTAGTACGAATTGAGTTTTTCAAAAATATCCTTAAGCGGTTGGGCTGCGTTTGATCGATAACGTCCTATATACCGATGACCGGGAGGTACGTCGAACTTAATGCAGGCAACACCGGCACCGTCTTGGCCGCGGTTGTGTTGCTTTTCCATAAGTAAATTAAGCTTATTGATGGCGTAACGCGCAGAGCCATATTTTTGGCGGTAATAATCAAGAGGCTTCAATAGCCTGATGAGTACGATTCCACATTCGTGCTTAATTTGTTCGCTCATGAACCATTTTTGCTGCAAAAGTAGCTTAATGTTTGTGCACTTTACGGGATAAAATATCCAACTTTTACACAATCAATGAACGCTCCATTAGAAGCAAGAACCCCTTAAACTACTTCAATTACTTGTCAATCGAACTGAAGTCGAACCCTTCGAGAAATTTAGTGGTATAGTCGCCACTCAAAAAATCGGGGTGCTCCATCAGTTTCTTATGAAATGGAATGGTTGTTTTAATTCCGTCGATAACAAACTCATGCAAGGCCCTGCGCATTTTGGCAATGGCCTCCTCGCGGGTTTGCGCCACCGTAATAAGTTTGGCAATCATAGAGTCGTAGTTGGGCGGAATGGTATACCCTGCATAAGCGTGCGTATCAAGTCGAACTCCATGTCCGCCCGGCGCATGAAACGTAGTGATAGTTCCAGGCGAAGGACGGAAGTTATTCTTAATATCTTCTGCATTAATGCGGCATTCGATGGCGTGCATAGAGGGATAATAATTTTTTCCCGAAATAGGAACGCCTGCAGCTACTTTAATTTGTTCACGAATAAGGTCGTAGTCAATTACCTCCTCTGTAATAGGGTGTTCCACTTGAATACGGGTATTCATTTCCATAAAGTAGAAGTTGCGGTGTTTGTCCACCAGAAATTCTACCGTTCCACAGCCTTCATAATTAACTGCTTTTGCGGCTTTAATGGCTGCATCGCCCATCTCATCACGCAGTTCTTGGGTCATGAATGGGGATGGTGTTTCCTCAACAAGTTTTTGATGGCGACGTTGAATGGAGCAATCGCGTTCGCTGAGATGCACAACACGTCCAAACTGATCTCCAATAACTTGAATTTCGATGTGTCGCGGTTCTTCGATGTACTTTTCCATGTACATTCCATCGTTGCCAAATGCGGCTCCGGCTTCCTGTCGTGCCGAATCCCATGCATTTTCAAGATCTTCTTCTTTCCATACGATCCGCATCCCTCTGCCTCCGCCGCCGGCTGTGGCTTTAAGAATTACGGGATATTTAATTTTCTTAGCTATTTTTTTAGCTTCGGCGATGTTGTCGAGTAAGCCGTCTGAACCCGGAATGGTAGGGACTCCGGCTATTTTCATGGTTTCTTTAGCCATCGACTTATCGCCCATTTTGTCGATTTGTTCGGGTGTGGCACCAATAAACTTAATGCCATGATCGGAGCAAATCTTCGAGAATCGAGCATTTTCCGAAAGAAAGCCGTAGCCCGGATGAATAGCGTCGGCGTTGGTAATTTCAGCTGCTGAAATTATATTGGGTATATTCAAATACGAATCGCGGCTGGTAGGCGGGCCTATGCAAACGGCCTCATCGGCAAAGCGCACATGCAAACTTTCTTTGTCGGCAGTTGAATAAACAGCTACTGTTTTAATGCCCATTTCGTGAGCGGTGCGGATAATGCGTAAGGCAATTTCGCCTCTGTTCGCAATAAGAATTTTCTTAAACACGATACACAGTTTTAAGCAGTAAGGAGTAAGGCTCCTTATGCAGGTTCAACAAGGAAAAGCGGCTGGTCGTATTCCACGGGGCTGGCATCATCAACCAATACCTTTACGATACGTCCTTTAACATCGCACTCGATTTCATTGAAAAGCTTCATGGCTTCGATAATACAAATTACCTTACCTGGAGCTACTTCATCACCCACCGAAACAAAAGGTGCTTTATCAGGACCTGAAGAACGGTAGAATGTACCAATCATGGGTGCTTTAATGGTAATGTATTGATTGTTAGTTTCTTCTTTGGCAGGTGCAGCCGTTGCGGCAGGTGCAGGGGCAGCTACAGGGGCGGGAGCACTTGCGTGTACCATGGTAGGAACCTCTGCAGGTACCTGATACACTACGGTTTCTTTCTGCAACTTCGCACCAACGTCTGTTTTAACGATGAGCTTAAAGTTGTCCGTTTCTAGGCTTACCTCGCTAACGCCTGTCTTCGCAACGAATTTTATCAAATCCTGGATTTCCCGGATGTCCATAGTTTTTGGGTTTATGAGTGGGTAAATGTATAAAAATTAAATTTCGTACAAACGAGTTATGAATTATAGGCCCATTTCAGCCAAAGTGCTCCCCAGGTAAAACCACCTCCAAAAGCAGCAAGAATTAAGTTGTCGCCTTTATGCAATTGTTTTTCCCATTCCCATAAACAAAGTGGGAGCGTGCCGTTGGTGGTATTGCCGTATTTCTGAATGTTAATCATCACCTTTTCGCGGGTAACGCCCATTCGGTCGGCTGTAGCATCAATGATGCGCAGGTTTGCTTGATGCGGAACCAGCCATGTAACATCATCGGATTGGAGATGGTTTCGTTCCATAACATGAGCCGCAGCATTGGCCATATTGGTTACGGCAAAACGAAATACCTGTTTGCCTTCCTGATACACAAAATGCTCCTTTTGATCTACTGATGCATGACTGGCCGGTTTTACCGAACCTCCCGCCTTTTGGTGTAAAAAGGTGCGTCCCGAACCATCAGAATATAAAGCGGCATCCATAACGCCGCAATCTTCGGTTGTGGGTTCAAGTAATACTGCGCCGCCGCCATCACCGAAGATAATGCATGTAGCTCTATCGGTATAGTCGATAATGGACGACATTTTATCCGCACCCACAACGATTACTTTTTTATGTGTTCCGGATTCAATAAATTTTGAAGCGGTATTTAATCCAAAAAGAAATCCGCTACAAGCAGCGCCAAGGTCATATCCCCAGGCGTTTATAAGGCCGGCTTTATCGCATAATATATTTGCTGATGCAGGAAATACCAGATCGGGCGTAACCGTGCAAAAAATAACCAGTTCAATTTCTTCGGGTTTGGTCCCCGTTTTTTCTAGAAGTCCTAAAACAGCAGGAAGCGCAATATCGGTAACGCCCTTGCCATCCCCTTTCAGAATGCGGCGTTCACTAATTCCCGTGCGGCTCAGAATCCACTCGTCGTTGGTATCTACGATCTTTTCGAGATCTTTGTTAGACAGCACATCGTCGGGCACGTAACCCATCACCCCGGTAATGGCCGCTCTTAGTTTACTCATCGTGTAATACTGCTTTAATTTTTTCGGTTAATCCGGCACTTTCAACTTCGTAGGCCAGCTTTATCATATTGGATATGGCTGTGGCATTCGAAATACCATGCCCCACGATAACGGTTGAATTTATACCTAAAATAGGAGTGCCGCCGTAATTTTCATAGTTGAATCGGTCGAAATAATCATCGCTTAGCTTGCGCTTACGGTATTGCCAGTAAAACGCTTCTGCCAGTTTAAGAATTACATTCCCTGTAAATCCATCACAAACCATCACATCGGCTTTAGCATTAAATAAATCGCGCCCTTCAATATTACCAATGAAGTTAATATCGTGCGATTCATTCAATAAGGTATGGGTAGCTTGCGCCAGCTGATTCCCTTTTTCGGGTTCTTCGCCAATATTAATAAGACCAATTTTGGGATTTTCAACTCCAAGGACATTAGACGCATACATGCTTCCAAGTACTGCAAATTGCAGCAGCAGCTCTGGTTTACAGTCGGCATTAGAACCTACGTCAAGTAAAACGCCATTCCCGCCAGTTTCTTTGGGGATTAGTGACATAATACACGGACGCTGAACGCCTTCGATGGTCCCACAACTTAGAACGCTTCCCACCATCATGGCTCCGGTATTTCCGGCTCCGGCAAAAGCGTGTATGTTTCCTTCTTTGAGCAATTTAAATCCTACCGATATGCTCGAATTTGATTTTTGGGTAAATGCACGAGCCGGATGATCGCCCATTTCGATAACATCGGGGGCGTGCACAATTTCGAAGCCATCTAAATCTTGATCGCGTTCGCTCAGAATTTGCTTTATCTTATGGATGTCGCCAATAAGAACAATATCAACCTTACCGGCAAGTAGTTCTTTTGCCAGTATAGCCCCTTCAATGGTTGCCAATGGGGCATGATCGCCCCCCATAACGTCAAGACCAATACGCATCTCTACGTTCAACAATTGAATGAAAATTCTGAGTTAATGTTTTAGGCATTTACTTTTGCCGGTACTACCAATTTACCTTTGTAATAAAGGTCGCCGTCAACATAATATGCTCTGTGGTATAAATGTATGGTGCCGGTGGTAGAACATTTGGCTAAAGTGGGAGCTTCTGCTTTGTAATGCGTTCTGCGTTTATCGCGACGGGTTTTCGAAATTTTTCGTTTCGGATGTGCCATGGTGAGTATTTATTTCAATTTGAGTTGGTATTCAGATTTTTTAATTTTTCCCAGCGAGGATCTACAGGTTTGTCTTCCTCGCTAAGAAGCATTTGTTCGAGTTTAGCAATAACTTCCTTGTCGCAAAGTTGGGTGTTGCCCGTTTCTTCGCAAGGTACTACGCGCAATGGAAGCGAAAGCGCAATGTATTCATATATATGCTGTGCAATATTGAATTCAAAAGCACCTTTGGGCAGAACAATGAGATCTTCGTCGCCACTTTCTTCTGCACCCATTTGAATAATTAAGCGTTCGTTCCCTGAAACAGGATAAGCATAAGCTACCGTGCAGCGATCGCAAATAACCTCCACCGAACCTTTAAACTCGAACGATAATACGATCATGCTCGGTTTTTTATCCAAATCGATGCTCACATGAACGTTGCCGCGTTCAACAACGGCATATTCAAGCGAGGCAAAAAATTCGTCGTCGATATCGAATACGAATCGATGCATACCATCCGCCAGTCCGGCGAACTGTATAGAAAAACGATCGAAATAATTAGCCGCCACTTCTTTTTTAAGGAGCGCAAAGATAGGCGATTTTTTATAAAAATGAATAGGATTGTTTTAGGCAGATAAAAAATCACGCTTCAATTAGGTGCGGTAGCGCTCTACCAAATAATTGCAGTGTTTATTTAAACCCATCAATGATAGAGCTTTTGCCGGTCTTTTTTCTGAAAAGCAAACCCGATTCATCATACCAATATGTAGTAGGTAATGTGTGAATTCCCACCGATTTAAAACTGCTTTTAAGGTGGAGCATTTCGAAAGGGATGGAATCGCGTTGCTTGAAAAATACAAGTTGATCAATGGGTTCATCGCTCACCAGAATGAGGCGTATTTTTTCCTTTTTGAAATT
Organism: Flavobacteriales bacterium; assembly: GCA_044353055.1. Classification (GTDB taxonomy): domain Bacteria; phylum Bacteroidota; class Bacteroidia; order M30B66; family M30B66; genus CAMCXT01. Next base: position 5,839 of record JBILCR010000011.1, on the reverse strand, counting down.
AGCCGTATCACTTACCAATGCGGGCAATTCTCTTCTACAATCGATGCACCAACTAGCGAAGAACTTCAGGCAAAGTTTCTCTCTCTCATTCATCGTTATTTTAACAGTTTCGCCGTTAAGTGTTTCCATCGGAAGCGTAGATAGGTCTATCTGTGGTGGAACCTTGTACCTAAAATATAACCCTGCCAACACCCCGATGAGGGCCAAAACGGGCAAAACCCTCATTAGGTTTTTTTTATTCATGCAGCAAACTTTCCGAAATAATCTGGATACATTCCTGCAATTGACTTTCGGTTATAACCAGCGGGGGCGCAAAACGAATAATATTACCATGAGTTGGTTTGGCAAGTAGCCCTCGATTCATCATCCGTATGCAAATTTCCCACGCGCTCACCCCATCGCTTTCGTCAATAACGATGGCATTGAGTAAGCCTTTTCCGCGCACAATTTTTATTTTTTGAGTGTTCAAATTCCTCAAGGCATTACGTAAAATATGACCTAGCTTCTCGGCATTTTGGGCAAGATTTTCATCGCGTACCACGTGCAGTGCTTCGCGAGCTACACGGCAGCCCAAGGGGTTTCCACCAAAGGTAGAACCATGTTCTCCGGGTTTAATGCACATCATAATTTCGTTGTTGCTCAATACGGCCGAAACCGGGTAAACACCGCCCGAAAGGGCTTTCCCCAAAATGAGAATATCGGGTTTAACGTTTTCGTGATCGCAAGCGAGAAGTCTGCCCGTACGCGCAATGCCGGTTTGAATTTCGTCGGCAATAAATGCAACGTTATGCTTCTTGCATAAATCATATGCGTTTTTCAAATAACCATCGTCGGGAACATTAACTCCGGCTTCGCCTTGCATGGGCTCTACCAAAAATCCAGCAACGTTTTGATTTTCAAGTGCTTTTTCGAGTGCCGGAATATCGTTGTAGGGGATAACCTCAAAGCCGGGCGTGTAGGGCCCAAATTCGCGTTTGGAGTCGGGATCCGTTGAGGCCGAAACGATGGAAATGGTGCGTCCATGGAAATTGTGTTCGCACACCAGAATAACGGCTTCGTTTTCGGCAATTTTCTTTTTCTGGTAGGCCCATTTACGACACATTTTAAGGGCAGTTTCAACACCTTCGGCACCTGTATTCATCGGCAAAACACGGTCGTAGCCAAAATACTCGGTGATGAATTGAGCAAATTCTGCGAATTCCTTGTTGTGAAATGCCCTTGAGGTAAGGGTGATGCGTTTTGCCTGTTCGGTTAATGCCGCTACAATGCGCGGATGGCAGTGGCCTTGATTTACGGCCGAGTAGGCAGACAAAAAATCGAAGTATCGTTTGCCTTCAACATCCCAAACATAAACTCCCTCGCCACGATCAAGCACTACGGGTAGGGGATGGTAGTTGTGTGCACTATATGCTTCTTCTTGTTCTATATATGCTTGATTGCTTACTTTGTGTGTTTCCGATGCGATAGTTTCAACCTGCTCCATAACGATCCTGATTATTTAATTTGTAGAACAAAGGTAAAATATTGTAGCATATCCTTAAATTTTAAGCAATTTGCAAGCGCTTTTAATTATGAAGAAAAAGGATACACCACAGATACTTGAAAATATTGAAATAACGGCATTATCGTCGGATGGACGCGGCATTGCGCGTATGGAAGGTATGGTGATTTTTGTGGATGAAGCCGTTAAAGGAGACACGGTTGATGTACAAATTTATAGGAAGAAAAGCGGCTATCGCGAAGGTAAGGCCATTCGTTTTTATGAACGCAGTAAAGACCGCACCGATCCTGCTTGCCATCACTACGGCGTTTGTGGCGGCTGCACGTGGCAAAATCTTAAGTACGAAGCTCAACTCAACCATAAGCATCAAATGGTTTTCGACGCCTTGCATCGTATTGGCAAAATTGAATTACCGCCATTCGAATCCATTTTAGGTGCGCCCGAGCCATTTGCATATCGCAATAAGATGGAGTATACTTTTTCGGCACTGCGTTGGTTTACCGATGCCGAAATTGCGAGCGATATTTCATTTGCAGATTCTAAAGCATTAGGCTTTCATGTACCGGGCCGCTACGATAAAATTTTGCCCATTGAACGTTGTTTACTTCAAGACGATTTGGCTAACCGTATTCGCAACCGCACGAGAGAATTAACACTAGAAGCGGATTATCCATTTTATCATCAAAAAAAACACGAAGGATTGCTGCGCAACTTAATGCTCCGAAATACGCAAGCAGGCGAGTGGATGTTGGTGCTTTCGGCTACTGAATGGAATGAAAAAACCGAATATATATTGAATACGCTTCGCGATGAATTTCCCGAAATCGTTTCGATGATGTATGCGGTGAATACCAAAAAGAACGATGTGTGGTTTGATTTGGATATTCAACTTTTTAACGGAAAGCCTTATTTAGAGGAGCGAATGGAAGATTTGGTTTTTAGAATTGGTCCCAAATCATTTTACCAGACCAATCCGCAACAGGCCTACCATCTGTACAGCATTGTGCGCGATTTTGCCGGATTAACGGGAACTGAAACGGTGTATGATTTATACTGTGGTACCGGCACCATAAGTTTGTTCCTGGCTCGGCAGGCAAAAAAAGTGCTGGGCGTTGAATATGTTGCAGATGCAGTAATTGACGCAAATATAAATGCGCAGTTAAATGGAATAGGGAATACCCAATTCTTTGCAGGCGACATGAAAAATGTGTTATCGGCCGAGTTTTTTAGTGCCAACGGCAAGCCGGATGTTATTATTACCGACCCGCCTCGTGCCGGGATGCACCAAGATGTTTGTGAACGTATAGTGGAAAGTGGCGCGCATAAAGTGGTATATGTGAGCTGTAATCCATCCACGCAGGCGCGTGACTTGGCGCTCCTCGACAGTATGTATAAGGTTGTAAAGGTGCAGCCGGTGGATATGTTTCCTCAAACTACGCATGTTGAAAATTGTGTTTTGTTAGAAAAACGATGAATGAGAAAGATATGTTGGAGACAGATCCTGCCGAATTCTGGAACGAACGTTATCGGAATGGACACACGGGTTGGGATTTGGGTGTGGCGAGTGCGCCGCTAGCAGCATACCTTAAGGGTATTAAGGATACCTCGAAGCGTTTGCTTATACCCGGGGCAGGAAATGCATGGGAAGCGGAGTTGGCCCTTAACTTGGGTTTTACCCAATGTTATGTTGTGGATATTTCTTCTGAGGCCATTGCTCGTTTTAAACAGCGGGTTCCACAATTTCCTGAACATCATATTTTATGTGTGGATTTCTTCAGCCTTAATGGAATGCAGTTTGACATCATTCTCGAACAAACCTTTTTTTGTGCATTGCATCCCAATTTAAGAGCAGCTTACGTAGCTAAGATGCACGAACTGTTAGTACCGAGTGGGGTATTAGCAGGCGTTTTATTTGCCAGTGCGATGAATAACGACAAACCTCCTTTTGGAGGGAATATTGAAACGTATCAAGCATTATTCAATCCTTACTTTACCGCATCATTTAAGCATTGTAATAATTCTGTTTCTCCTCGGTTGGGAAATGAACTTTGGATGGAATGTGTTAAATAATTATTACGATTTATTTTTAACCGTATTAAGAAGTACGTGAATTCTCCATTTTTGGATTATTAAAACCAACAATGCAGCGGATAGACAAAGAGGATAGATTAAGGCAAATACGATGAAATTAATTTCATAATACGAGCAGTTGGTAAAATTTGCGAGAATAATTATAAAATCAGTACAGTAATTATAAATCATTTGAATAATTTCCATTTATTTTATTTTTAAGGAGATTAATTTCGTCTTGAATATTCCATGATTTATACATAAAAAACCAAATGACCATTGGCGTTAAAATGACCAAATACAAAATATTATTCAGGATATACGCATTTCCTTTATTTAATTCTTTAATTATCCTATTGTAAATGAGGTCAGTACTAGTGAGATAATTTCGCAGGAATGAAACATGATAATCTTTGCAGAATTTAGTATCATTATGACATTTCCAAGTACATTTTTCAAAATTTGGTTTTGAAATGTTTAGTGTGTAAACCCCATTGTAAATGCCGCCATCATCCTCTTTATGGATACGATAAATCTCATTTAAAATAATCATTACCAAAAAAGGAGCAATTAAAAGGAGCGCATTCCGAAAAAATGTTTTGCTTCTCATAATGCAATTTTTATTGCAGGTTGAGCTTTAAGGTGTTTTGCGGTACCCCATCGGTAAATAGTGTAGCTATAAAAATTCCTCTGGCCTCCTCTTGCAAGTTAAGATTTAGGCTGGTATTTCCGCGTTCAAGAACATGAATGGTTTTAATGGCATTCCCCTTCATGTCTGTAATATTCACAGAAGCCTCAGCTGCGGTTTCGGCGATAAAGGCCTCGAGCGTAGTTTGTCCTTTAAATGGATTAGGGTAGTTTTTTAACAATGCAGATTTTTTAAGATCGGCATTTGGAGTAGCCCTATCGTTTTCGAGTTTCTTTTGATGGTATATTTCAACATCACCGGTGACTTTAATTTCAACTCTTCGATTGAGCGCTGCACCTTTGTCGCTTTTATTGCTAAAAGCCGGCATGGTTTCGCCCTTGCAATCAACAATAATGCGATCTTCGTTGATGCCATTTTGCATTAAGTATTGGGCTACTCTATTAGCCCTTGTGCACGACAACGCCATATTGGCCTCACTATTTCCACTTTCATCGGTATGGCCTGTAACAATGATTGCTCCTTGCGGATTGTTTTTATAGGTGGCACTCAAATTTTCTATAAATGTTTTATAGCCGTCGGTCAGATTTGTTTCATTATTGCTAAAAAGTACATTGTATGTTTTATCGAAGGCAATGAAGCTTTTTCCTTCAATAAAAACCCCCGAATCATAAGCCCGGTCGCCAACGTCTGCTATACATAATCGAATGTGATAGGTTTCATAGGGTACAACGGCTTGCCGTATTTGCATGAGGCGCGTTATGCCGTCGTAATTAACACCCATGGAATGATTGGCATTCGAAACATAAAAAGTAGCATTTGATTCTTTAACCAAAATTTTTCCATCACTATCTTTTCGACCGCCATTAATGGTATTGATTGAAACCGGAATATTTGTATGGGGTACTGTAGCCAGGTTTTTGTCTATGCCGATATTTTTTCCACTTATAAGAAATGCAAAGATGTCGTTGAATCCTGATCCCACATATTCATCATATTCTTTAGAACCAAACACATAATTAAAACTAAGGGTGTCAGCGGTAGGTATTACATCTAATTCAATGACGCAGGCATCGAATGTTTTTTGTTGATTAATAAATTTTTCAATTGGAGGATAATCTCCTGTTGTATTTCGGTAATTAATGGGATTATGCTCTTGCTTCCCCATGGAGGTGGTGCTGCTATAATTTTTAGTTAGAGTAGCCACAGACTCTGTGGTCATTACCAACCCATTTTCCATTCCCAGTTGTTCTGATTTGTCCTCAAAGAAGCCGTATGCTTTATTGCTTCGTGCTTTTGTTATACTGTAGTTTTTTAGGATAACTCCCTCTCCAATGAGTCCTTGCATTAGTTTTTCTGAAGAATGAATCCCCCTTTTTTCGGCGGCATAAATTTTTAATGACGTGTTTTTTTGACTTTGAACATTTAAGCTAATAATTAAGGAAACAAATAGCGTTATATTTTTCATAATGTATAAATGGTTTAAATAGTTTAAATGGAATATATACGTTGTGTGGCTAAGTATCCAAAGCATGTTTATCTGTTTATTGACATATTGGGATAAAGCGAAAAATCCCAAAATTATTCAACTTAATTAATTTAAAAAAATAAAAAGGGGGCGT
>JBILCR010000212.1:0-4542 GCA_044353055.1 Flavobacteriales bacterium | reverse complement strand
AGAAAAACCACTTTCGTTGGTTGCAAGGTAATTGTCGATTGTCCAAAGTCCATCGCCATTTTCGAGAACTCCTGGGGTTTTCATTTTGCCTCCGGCGATCGCTTCGGTACCTAAGAAATCGGTTAAGGTGGTAAACTCTGCATCTGTGGGCACGTGCCATCCGCAAGGGCAAATATTACGACTATCGGACATAGCGTACCAGTTGTATAGTTTGCCCCATGAGGTATCGCTCGGCAGGTCAGAATTATAGACGCTGTAACCGGGAGTTGTTGCAGTAGCCCAACTTGTTGCGTTCGATATCAGTGGGATGCCATCTTCATTGCAGTAAAATGCCGTCCGTAAATTTTCTGCCATCCAGGTTTGTGTACCGATAGTAACAATAGGATAAATGTTGCCTTCGATATCAGAGACAGACCCCGTTCCTCCGCCCGAATTATTTGCGGCGCTTATTCCCGGAACAATTAAAAATGAGCTATTTCCAAAGAACAAGGAGTCGCCTGTTTCCGAAACACTAAAGCTTGGCGCCGGGCCTTGCGGTCCGGTAGCACCTTGTGGGCCAATAGGTCCGGGTGGCCCCTGTGGTCCGGGTAAACTCGATCCCGAACTGGCTGAATATAATGCGTAGGGTACACTTAGTAGTTGTTGTGAAGAAGTAATCGTATACGCATTGCCTCCTTCAGGGTCAAAATTGGTTTCAATAAATACGGTTGATGACGACCAATCGATTGTTGAAAAAGATCCTGAAATCACAGTTCCACCACCAATTTTTAATTGAACAAGTCCATTTAAATCGGTTATGGCATTATGTGTTTCTGAATACATAATTGGACCATCGGCAGCTCCATTTCGAAGATTAATCAAAACCCCGATATTTTGATTGCTAATTAATTGGTTGCTACTATTTCGAACCACTGCCTGAAACGAAAAAAATGGGGGGGCTTGTCCAAAAAGAGTAATTGAAACGATTAAGGTGCAAAAACAAACGAGATGTTTTAACATGGCAAAAAATTATGATGGTAAACGGTTTTGAAAATTAATAAATCTTGCGGTGTTTTCAATGGCTTCTTCAATACTTCGATAATGGGCCCCTAGCTCAACCGAACGGGTATTGTCGTAAGCATTTCGACTCGATGCCATTTTATAGAGGTCGCTGCTTAATTGCTTTTTTTTTATGAGAAGCAGGCGCTCTAAAAAAGATCCCAATAAAAACATAGATCTCCCAACACGGTACGACGGTGGTTTTTTATTGAGCTTTAATGCAACCCGCGACAGAAATTCTTTTTGTTCTAAATTTTCAGCACTGCAGATTACTCGAATTCCATGCACTCCTTTCTGCCATTGCTGCACAAAAAATGCAGCAGAATCGCGCACATCAACGTAACCGCTACTGCCATTGATGAAAAAAGGAAGACCTTTCGTTACCTTATTGAAAAGCTCAAACGATCCGCGGTTAAACATTGCAGGACCAACTAAAACGGAGGGATTTATAATAAACACATGTAAGCCTTCTTCTTTACCCCGCCATACTTCCTGTTCGGCCAAATATTTAACCTGTGAATAATAGCTGTGGTGTTTACCCGGTTTCCAAAAATAATCTTCATCTACAAGACCTTCGGTATTTGGACCGAGAGTGGCCACCGAGCTGGTATGCCCAAACCACTTAACCCCATGAAACAAAGAAAGATTAACCAATTGTGTAGTTGCTTCTACATGAGAACGAAAGAGAAGGTTGGGTTTGATGTTGTGGCTGGGTACCCATCCGGCGCAATGAAATACGGATTGAACGTGCGAAAGTGTATCATCCATTAATGAAAAATCGCATATATCGCCTTCAATCCAATGGATCAGTTTAAGCTTTTGGTCGAAATCAAGGGCATAAAAATCAAACAATCGCCTTAAGGCTGTTTGAGCAGTTGCTATGTTTCTGACAAGTACTTTTAAAGGAATATCGCTTCTTAAAAGTTCAATAATTACATGCGACCCAAGCGTCCCTGTAGCTCCGGTAACCAATACCCCCGAATCCGTTGATTTGTCCATTCAACGGGCAATCTACGAAGTAAAAAAGGTATTACAAAGGAGCTAAATACAAATGTGTATATTTGCGCCTAATTTTCACATTATGAAGCTTCTTACTTTTATTTTGTTTCTATTCCCTGTACTTGTGCAAGCACAGCAGGAGTCAAAAAAAGAGGTAGGTATGGCTTCGTTTTATGCCGATAAGTTTGTAGGGCGCAAGACCGCAAGCGGTGAAGTATACAGGCACGATAGTTTAACGGCAGCCCACAAGACCTTGCCCTTTGGAACGAAACTCAGGATTACCCATGTTGCCAATGGCAGATCTGTGGTGGTGCGCGTTAACGATAGAGGTATGAAAGGCCTCAATCGGATTGTTGACTTGAGCCGATCGGCTGCCGAACAATTGGGCATGATCAGCTCGGGCGTAGCGAAAGTTGAGGTAGAAATTTTAAAATAGTTGGGCTCTAGTAAGGGGTAGAGTAGTCAATGGGCTCTGAACGTTCGAGCAATTGCGTCATCTCTCTTCCAATCTGCTCCTGATCGTTTAATGTGAGTAGATCGGTTCCCGCAGTAACGAGCCAAAGGTTTGCTGATTTGCGAAATACCTGGGTGATTAAACCGAATTTTTCCAGCAGGAGTTTTTCAAACTTATACACCGTCATGGTGCCGTCGAAATTAATTTTCCCGTAGAAGTCTTCTTTTTTCGAAACCTCCATAGCCAAGAGGCGCGAAGCACTAATGCGTTCGTCGATAGTGAGCCTTCTTTCGGCTTGAGCCTCAGGGTAAAAAGCCAGTCGCAAATGCGGAAATTCTTGACTGAAAGCATCCTGAATCTTGTCCAGGAAAGTTGCAGGTGTGATGATGAGTTCCATAGCTTAATAATTTGGTTATACAATTATAGGTAAAAATACCTATAATAACCAAATTAAAAATCAATAAATTTTACTAATAGTTCTTTTTTGTTTAATGTTGAAGTAACTAATATTGTTAAATGGTTTAATTTAAGGGCTTATCCATAGGGATACTTTCGCAATCAAGGCCCAATTTTTGGCGTTAAGGTTGGGCGTACCGTAATTGTTGGTAAAGACTAAAAACACGTCACTCATGGGTTTAAACCTCCATTGCAAGCGTGCAAACCAATTCATGTTGCCCGATTGATCGTTATACTGTACAATCGTGCTAAAAAAAAGCGAACGGCTAAAACTCCAGTCCACTTGGGGGCCTATCAAATTTAAAACAACAGGCGCATACTCACCTCCTAATTGTATGGCATCGAGCGAATAGTTTATACCCAAAGTGGCATAGGGCGGAAAACGCCACTGTAATACCGAACTTACACTTTGTTTCTTCCCGGTATAAAAACTCCCAATTCCCGCTGCGCCCGAAACCGTTACTCGTTTACGTACGTCGCTGCGCCCATAAACAGAAATTTCGTTAAAACGATAATTTCCCGCAGGCAATGGGGCTAAATTACTCAACGTTATGTCCTGAGGGTAAATCAATCGCACTAACTTTTCACTGTAATTGATCCCCCAGTATGCAGTATTCACATAATTGGTTTGCACCGATAAGCTTCCGTCGATCTCGGTGGGCGTGTATGCCGAGTCGGCATAGGCCGATGAGTAGGCCGAAAACTCAATGGAATTAAGTTCCTCACTTTTAAAGTAATACCGATACGAAATTTCGGGTTCCAAACGCCAGTATGAGGCTTTTATGGTTTTGCCCAATTCGGCATTATATTGCTCCTGACGCGGTACAAATCCTGCCGCAGCATTGTAATTTTTCCCCACATATTCATGATTCCACATCAACGACCAGTTGGCATCGTCGTAACGTAAAAAACTGGCATGTGCGTATTCCTCTTTCTGCGGTTTACCCGGACTAAAGCTTTTATGAAAAAATGCTATGCCGTTCCAACGTCCGTTTTTACTGGCAAGTTTATAATCGATTCCGGCTACACGATTAAATCGTGTGTATTTTAAACTGTTCGCATCAGTTTCTTGTCGGTTAACGAAAATACCGCCAATATTAGAACGTCCTTTAAGTTGACGCTGAAAACATGCTACCGTAAAATTTTCCGACGGAATGCCCAGTAATTCGCTAGATCCGGTTTGCATGTTCAGCAACCCTATCCTCCAATCGCGGTTTACTTTTCCGCTAAGTCTTAAACCGTAGCGTATAGGAATACGTACCCCATCCTGCAAGCCAATGCGACGCGAAAAAAATGGCCGAATTTTAGAGAATCCAAATTGGGCGAACAAATCATTGTTTTCAAGGAAAAACTGCCGTCGTTCGGGAAAGAACAAGCTAAAACGCGTTAAATTGGTTATCTGCCGATCTACATCAGCTTGCGAAAAATCGGGGTTAACGGTTAAATCGAGGTTAAGCGATGAGGTAACGGCAATTTTGGCGTCGGCACCTAGTGCCGGCCGTGTTTTAACGGCTTGATTGTTTTCGATATCCTGATTGGCTTCAGCAACCCCATAAGGAATTACCGAAACGTTTAAACCCGATGCTGGCGGTGCC
>JBILCR010000211.1:0-4554 GCA_044353055.1 Flavobacteriales bacterium | reverse complement strand
CGAAATCATTGCCCGAACACTAACCTTACTCGAATCCTGTCGGGTTGATTTTCAGTTTGGAGTGCCCAAAAACCGCAAATTGTTTACCTCGTCGTTGGTTCAGGATCAGCAGCTATTGGAAAAATTGTGCACCGACGGCCTGCACTACCGCTATGGGGTAGCCCATGCGGAGGCAGAACGTAGGCTTAGGCATGAGCTTTCTGTAATTGCCAAATTGGGTTTTACGCCCTATTTCTTAATTACCGAAGACATTATCCGTTATGCGAAATACCGTGGTTTTTTTCATGTAGGGCGGGGCAGTGGCGCCAACAGTATAGCGGCCTATTGTCTGGGTATAACCGATGTTGATCCCATTGAACTCGATCTTTATTTTGAGCGCTTCATTAATCCGCACCGTACCTCACCGCCCGATTTCGACCTTGATTTTTCGTGGCGCGACCGCGATGAAGTGCTTGCCTATATTTTTAAGCGCTACGGCACTGAACATACGGCATTTATTGCCACTTACACCACGTTTCAGGACCGAGCTGTTCTCCGCGAACTGGGAAAAGTATTTGGCCTTCCCAAAGCAGAAATTGATAGTTTGGCCGCTCTAAAATCATTGCCCAGCAATGCCGATCGTATAACTCAATTAATTTTTCGTTATGCCGAGCGCCTGCATGGATTTCCAAACCATTTGGGAATTCATGCGGGTGGAGTAGTGATTTCGGATGCCTCCATTTACCGATACACCGCTACTCAAATGCCTCCTAAGGGTTTTCCGATCACACAGTTTGATATGTATGTGGCAGAGGAAGTAGGTTTGTATAAATATGATATTCTAAGTCAGCGTGGTTTGGGGCATATTCGTGAGGCGGTGGATTTGGTGCGCAAAAACAGGCAGGTGAGTGTTGATATTCATAGGGTAGGGGAGTTTAAGAAAGATGCAGCCGTTAAAGCGCTCATACAAAAGGGGCGTACGATGGGCTGTTTTTATGTTGAATCGCCGGCTATGCGAATGTTGCTCACGAAATTGCGTTGCAGCGATTACATTACATTGGTGGCGGCCAGTTCGATTATCAGGCCAGGGGTTGCGCGGTCGGGGATGATGCGGGCTTACATTGAGCGGTTTCATAAACCCGAATTAATAAAATATGCGCATCCCAAGATGGAGGAGATATTGCGCGAAACCTACGGTGTGATGGTATATCAGGAAGATGTAATCAAGGTAGCGCATCATTTTGCAGGCTTAGATCCGGCTGATGCCGATATTTTGCGGCGCGGTATGTCGGGTAAGTACCGTTCGGCAAAGGCATTTCAGGAAGTAGCCGATAAATTTGCTTTCAATTGCCGCGAACGCGGATACCCGGAGGCCGTTTATCTTGAAGTATGGCGACAGATGGAGAGTTTTTCGGGATATTCTTTTTCTAAGGCGCATTCGGCTTCCTTTGCTGTGGAGAGCTTTCAAAGTTTGTATTTAAGAGCGCATTATCCTCTTGAATTTATAACCGCTGTACTGAATAACTTCGGAGGCTTTTATAAAACACAGGATTATGTGCACGAAGCGCGTATGATGGGCGCAAAAATCGAGGCGCCTTGCATAAACCGAAGTGATTATATGAATGGTATTTCGGAGGGTTTCATCATACTTGGGTTTGTTTTACTGCATCAACTAGAGCAGCGCAGTGCCGAGGCTATTATTATGGAGCGCAATAGCGGTGGCAAATTTCAGAGTTTGGACGAATTTGTACGTCGGGTTCCGCTGGCTAAGGAGCAATTGCTTATTCTGATCCGAATTGGGGCTTTTCGTTTTACGGGAAAACCTAAAAAGGTGCTCTTGTGGGAAGCGCATATGTTGCTTCAAAACCCAAACGAGCAGCATTCAAAAAAAAATGTGCTTTTTACCTTGGAGGAGCCCGAATTTCGTTTTCCAGAACTGAGCGACTCCTTTATTGAAAATGCCTATGATGAGATTGAGCTTTTGGGTTTTCCACTTTGTTCGCCCTTTGAATTGATTGAACGGCCAAAGGGGGACTTTGCATTAGCGTCTGATTTATCTTCATCTTTGGACAGCACTATCGAGATGTTGGGTTCTGTTGTGGCGGTAAAAGAAACCCGTACGGTAAAAGGCGATCGTATGAATTTTGCTACGTTCATGGACGAGAATGGACATTTGTTTGACACGGTTCATTTTCCGCAGGTAATGGCGGCGTATCCTTTTAGAGGTCGTGGAGTGTATCGTATACGCGGTAGGGTTTGCGAAGAATTTTCGTTTTTCAGCCTTGAAGTGCAAAGGATTGAAAAAATACCTTATTACTCCCGCGGCTATTGATCATAGTATATGTATCAAAAGTAAATTATATACTATTTAAAAGAAAATTTATTAAAAAATACATAAATCAAAAATTTCTTAAAATATACATAATCAATATTATGCATTAATAAATTGTAAAATAAAACAATAATAATAGGTATTAATATCTATTGTTTAATAGGATTGTTTAGCGCAATTTTAGTCGACTAATTTAAAATTTTGCTGCATATGAATCCTAAATCACCCTATTGCCTTGAATGTCGAGATGATATTCAAGGCCGTTCCGACAAGAAATTTTGTTCCGATTCGTGCCGCATTGCTTTTCACAATCGTAAACGTATCGAAAGCGTGCAACCCACCCGAAGCGTTAATCTGATTTTAAACCGAAACCGTTCGATTCTGCTGGATTGCCTTGGCAGTAAAAAGAATCACATGGTGGTGAATCAGAGTCAGCTGGCGCTTCGCGGATTTGATTTCGCCTTTACAACCCACCAGATGAAAGATGCTTTTGGTAATACCGTAAGCTATTGTTATGAGGTGGGGTATCTTATGCTTAACACCGCTAAAGTGCGGGTAGTGCGAAATGCTATTTAGCGATTTTCAGACGTAGAATTTTACCATAACCTACAAGATCTTCGAAGCTAAATCCGAAGATCTTGTAATTTAATTTTAGCAGATCTGTGCCTACTTGGTGAGTAGATTAACGCTTTATTTCTTGGAACTCTACCAATAATAGGCCTTCAATTAAGGATTATATTTATTTATTTTTACAAAAATTTATCCTATGAAATTTAATTTAAGTATTCTGCTTTTTGTCCTATTCAATTTAAGTGTGCTCGCCCAACCCGTTCTGGATTTTAAAACAAAAAATGAACGTAACGTAAATGAGCGAACGCAAATGCTTGATTTATTAAGAAATGAGGTTCGCAAAGAATATGGTCAGGAAGTTGTTTTTGTGGTTAATCATTTTAAGGTATGCGGAAATTATGCCTATCTCGAATCGGTAGCACAACGAAAGGATGGCAAAAATCTCGTTATTTCGTCGCCGGCAGCCGATTGCTGCAATGCAGGAGCTTTATTTGTAAAGAATTATGGGAAATGGCAGATTGCCGAACAGGGGATTTTTCGCACCGATATGTGGAATTGGTGTATTGCTCATAATTATCCTAAGGCCAATCGGGGAATTTTTTCTGAAATGGTATTGAGCATGTCAAGTCAGTGCGATTAAGCTAATTCCAATATGCGCCTCGTCTTTGCAGCGTTTGGCTTAATTCTGCCAACGATAAGTACATATTCCGATTCTTCGTCGGATAGCTTGCTAAGGCATTATACATCAACCATTAAAGCCATTGATAATAATACCATTTACTTTATCAACGGTAAGCACATGGTGTATGATGATTTCAAAACCAAGACAGCTCAAGAACTTCTGGATCGACCAGATGTTCAAGATCAATTTCATTATAGCTACAATAAAACCTTTAATACCACTGCCAATACCGACGCGGGACGTATTCGCAGCGATGCGTTTTTTAAGGCTGTTTATGGTGCTAATGCGCAGGAAGTGTCTAGAAATCTAACCGAGGTGGTTTGGTGTCCAAAACTGGTAAACACTAAACTTCGATTTTCTCGCATCAATGGGGCCAACAAGGCATTGGAAAGAGTTTCGCAAGAACTTGACCAACATCCCGAATGGAAAAAATATCTAACCAATATTGGCGGGACGTTTAACTGGCGGGTGGTTAACGGTACTAAAAGATTGAGCAGTCACTCTTTTGGCATCACCATCGACCTAAATACGCGTTATTCTCATTATTGGCAATGGGATTGCAAGTGTACCGATGAAAATACCATCCCGCAATACCACAATAATATTCCCCAGGGCATTGTGGAGATTTTTGAGAAGCATGGATTTATTTGGGGAGGGAAGTGGAAGCATTATGACACCATGCACTTTGAATATCGCCCCGAATTGTTTTAGATATTCCTATTTATGCAAAATAGATGCTACATTATGGGCGAGTACTGCACACCCACCCAAAAACATCTGCAGTATGTTCGGTTTTAATAGCATTTAGGAAATCGTTAACACGGCTTCCAACCAGATTTTCGTTGGGGAATTTAATATCGGTTTCGTTCCAAGTAATTTCATCAATCAATGCGATACCTACAGCGGTTCCTGTTCCAAACCCTTCTTCAAGTGTACCGTTTTTATGCGCTTCGGCTATTTCTCCTATTGAAATATTGCGCTCTTCGACATC